>DAOWDI010000027.1 GCA_030639105.1 Gammaproteobacteria bacterium
ATTTTCGTAATGGTAACCAATATCATCGATGATCAGCGCGATCTCGGGTAGCCTTGATGGGGCAGGGATCAGATCTGCGCAAGCGGCGACACCTAGCCCGACCAGCAGGCTAAACATGCCGCCCCCCAAATGTCCCCAAACTCACCAATGCCGCGCAGGCATCCGTCATCGTCGCTCATCGGCGCTTCGACCCTGCAAAATGACTAAACCTTTGAGCAAGTTCAACGCTTCGTATAATTCGAAGTCACTCATCGCCAGGTGCTCACGGCCCTGGCGTGTGTCGTCATCATCTTTGCTATCGGCATCGCCGCCACCATCCTCTCCAGGCTGATTTTTCAGGTGCCCAGACAGGTTAGCTTCTTTTATGATTCCCGGCCGGGAAACAGTTATTGTTGACAGTTTGACTTTGTCGATGATGATATCGGGCATTATCCCTTCGGCCTGAATTGATCGTCCCGAAGGCGTGTAGTAACGCGCCGTCGTCAATTTTAAGGCGGCATCATTGTTCATTGGCAGGATCGTCTGAACGGAGCCTTTCCCGAATGAACGCCGGCCCATGATAACGGCCCGTTGCCGATCCTGTAACGCTCCGGCAACAATCTCGGACGCTGATGCCGATCCTTCGTTGACCAAGACAACTAACGGTGCACCGTCGGTTGAATCCGGCGGTTTCGCGTTGAATTCCAATTCGGCATCTTCCATCCGTCCTTGTGTATAGACTATCCGCCCTTCATTGAGAAATGCGTCGGAAACCGATACCGCCGACCCTAGGACGCCCCCCGGATTATTCCTCAGATCGAGAATGAGGCCCTTCAAACCGCCAACTGCATCATGCTTCAGTTCCCTTATCTGCTTTTGCAGATCATCACCGGTGCGCGATTGGAAGTGCGAAATGCGGATATAGGCAAAGCCCGGTTCTAAATATCTGCTTTTTACACTTTGGATCTGTATGACGTCGCGCACGATGGTTAATTCTAAAGGCATATCTTCGCCATCACGGACTACGGATATTTTTATTTTCGTACCGGCTTCCCCACGCATCTTCTTGACTGCATTGTTCAGGCTGATTCCTTTCACGGGCATATCGTCAAGCCGAATAATAACGTCGCCTGCCTGTACCCCCGCGCGCTGTGCGGGCGTATCGTCAATAGGCGCAATGACTTTGAGAAACCCATCCTCCATCCCGACTTCGATCCCCAGGCCGCCAAATTCACCCGACGTTCCCTGCTGCAGTGCAAGATAGTCTTGTGGGTCCAGATAGGACGAATGCGGGTCGAGCCCCGCCAGCATGCCGCGGACGGCATTCTCCAGTAGATCTTTGTCACTGATGATTTCTACATAGTCTTTCTTTATCTTGTGGAATACTTCGACAAGCACGCGAATATCATCTAGAGGAATGTCATCATGCTGCGATTGCGCAACACTCATCGGCGTTGTTTTAACTGCCGGATCGACATTATCCTCAGCGATCGCGCCCTGGCATATCAAGACCAATATTGCGTATCCCAGCAACTTCTGACATTGAACGAACATCGAAATATCGATCTCCTCTAGTTTTCTCATTGCCTCTAGGCGATCATTGCGGCCGCCCCATTGGCATTCATTATCCAGGATGGGTTGATTGACGGGGCTAGTAGTTCCGAGACCCAATGATTGCTACTTCTTGCACCACTGGTGTGGGTCCTGTGGTGTGCCGTTTTGCCGGATCTCGAAATACAGTCCGGTCATATGCTGGCCGCCGGTGTCGCCTACGGTAGCAACGATTTCCCCACTTTCGACCCAGTCGCCGCTTTGCTTGTAGAGTTCCCTATTGTGGCCATAAAGGCTCATGTAGCCGTCACCATGGTCGATGATAACGAGCAAACCGAGATTTCGAAACCAATCGGCAAATGCTACCTGGCCGCCTGCAACCGCGGCAACACCGCTACCTGGATCTGACTCGATAATTACGCCGCTCCATTTCGCCCCCCCTTCGCGCATCGCCCCGCCGGGTGCTTTCGCGATCCGGCCTGCCGTGGGCCACGAAAGTTTGCCCTTGAGGACGCTGAAGGGCACAAGTGATGAACCAATAGTGTCCAGGCCTTCGGTTACTTCATCAACGAGCTTCGTAAGTTGGTTCTCGTCATCCTGTAACTGTTTGAGAGCTTGTTCGTTTTGCTGCAAGAGCTTTTGCAGTGATTCGACAATACGGCTGCGCCTTTCCAGCGCGTCGCTCAACATGCTCATGTGATCTTCCGCCCGGTCGCGGATTTGCCGTAGCTTCGACGCCTCGATCTTTAATGCCGATTCGACCCCGCGCAGTTGTTTGAGCTGAAGGATCTGTTGGCTCAACAATTGGTTATTCGCCACCGAGATATAATCGAAATACTTTAGATGCCTTTGCAGACTATTAAGGTTGGCATTGTTGAACAGAACTTTCAGCTTAGGTTGTCGCCGCAACCTATATTGCGCCATCAGTGTTTTCTTCACCGCATCGGTCGTTCCCTCGTAGGAGTCGTGCAGCCGGCTACGCTCCTGGCGCAGTGATTCAATGTGCGTGGTTTTCACTTCAAGTGCCAAGCGGAATCTCTCGTTTTCCAGCCGCGCCGCATGCAGGCGTCGTTCAACCTCGAGGACTCCTTCGCGCGCGCTTTTGAATTTGATCTCGTCGTCGGCGAGATATTTTTCGAGTTCATTGATGCGGATCCGAACCTCATCCAGGTTTTGACTGGGATCGGCTTCGGCAGCAAAACTGGACGCAGCCGTTAATAGTAAATGGATGCACAATACCCGTAGAAGAAGTCCTTCGCGGCCTCCGTGCCGAGGGGAGAGGAGCGGGCTGATAGTTTGCGCGAGGCCGCACCTGATCAAGCCGCACACTGTTCGCTGTCTTCGAGAACGATCAGCGAATGGCCGGTCATTTCCGGCGGGATCTCGACGCCCATCAAAGACAACATAGTGGGGGCGATATCGCTGAGGCAGCCGTTTGGCGCCATTTCGGCTTTGCGTCCAATATAGATCAAGGGAACCAGATTGCTCGTGTGCGCGGTGTACGCTTGGCCGCGCTCCCGTTTGGTCGCAACGGTCCGCATTCTTTCGGCGTTTCCATGATCCGATGTTATAAGTATTTCCATACCGGCATCCCGGGCGGCGGCTACGACCCTCTCCAAACATTTGTCCAGCGTTTCGATACAGCTTACGGTCGCTTCGAAATCTCCTGTATGGCCGACCATATCCGCGTTTGCATAATTGCAGATCACGGTGTCGAAGGTCTGGCTCGAAATAGCTTCAACCAGCGCATCGGTCACTCCTACGGCGCTCATCTCCGGTTTGAGATTATAGGTTGCGACATCCGGGGATGGGATCAATATGCGTTTCTCTCCGCAGGCGGCCTTTTCCACACCGCCGTTGAAGAAAAAAGTGACGTGAGCATATTTTTCCGTTTCGGCGATCCGAAGCTGGTGTAAGCCATGGGCTGCGACCCAACCGCCATAGGTATTTGGCAGTTCGGTCGGGGGGAAGGCCACAGGTAGGTCGAACTGCGCCCCGTAACTCGTCATGGTTATAAACGTGTCGATATCGGCTGCACGGGCACGTTCGAAGTTGCTAAACGAAGGATCCGTGAATGCTGTCGTCAGCTGTCTTGCCCGTTCAGCCCGAAAATTCGCGAAGACAATGACATCACCATCCGCTATTTGAACTCGTTGTAGCCGGTCGGAGATAATCGCTGTTGTGTTGATGAATTCGTCGCTTTCGCCACGTTGATACGCCTGGTCGAGGGCCAACAGCGGATCGCTGCACTCGTAGAGCGCGCGCCCATCGACTAGGAGGTCGTATGCTGCGCGGGTTCGTTCCCAGCGCTTGTTACGATCCATTGCGTAATAGCGGCCGACCAAGGTCGCGATGCGCCCTACACCCAACTCAGCGCATTTTCTCTGCACGCGTTGGATCGATTCCGACGCACTTTTCGGCAGCGTATCACGGCCATCCAGGAACGCGTGAACGTAAACACGCTTTACACCGGATCGTGCGGCAAGTTCGATCAGCGCCATGATGTGCTCTTCGTGACTGTGTACGCCGCCTGGAGAAAGAAGCCCGAGCAAGTGGCAGGCCTTGCCGTTCGCGCCCGCTCGCTCCAATGGCAGTCTCAGTGCTGGGTTGTCAAAAAATTCTCCATCCTGAATCGCCAGGGATATCCGCGTGTAGTCCTGATCCACGGTGCGGCCTGCTCCGAGGTGTATGTGACCGACCTCGGAGTTGCCCATGTGCTTATCTGGAAGTCCCACGTCTTGCCCCGAGCAGCAGATCAGCATATGGGGATAATCGTTCCATAACCGATCCCACGTTGGTTTGCTTGCACTGTGGATGGCATTGTATTGGGTGTCATCGCTATGACCCCAGCCATCGAGTACAATTAACATTACCGGGTGGTCGATTTTATACATTGATTACTTAAAGTGGTGGATTCGTGCGGCTGGCCTGAGGGGAGTATCCTGCCTCGGTTTGTTGATCCGCTTACCGCGCGCTGTCGGTCTGATGGCTTGGCTCGGCACTGCGTACCAAAGCGGTCAACAGTGTATCATATACACCTATGCTTACCGGCTCAGATACAGCGTTTTGCAAATACCTCGGGTACAAAATCGACGATAGTAAACTATGGCTCAATTGATTGAATTTGCCGGCAACCACCTGTTTTGGGTGATCGCTTTTTTTGTCATCCTGGCGTTACTGGTGGTTAATCTGGTGCAAACCGTCGGGTCAAGGGCAGTAATTCCCATACGGGCCGTGCAATTATTCAATACCGAGGATGCGCTGCCACTGGACATTCGAAGTACAGCCGATTTTGCGTCAGGCCATATCGTCAACGCAAAAAATATACCCATGGCCGACCTCAAAACAAGACTGGATGAGCTGCAAAAAGTGAAGGGCAAGCCGGTCTTGGTGTATTGCGCCATGGGGACGACATCTGCGGCGGCGATCAGAGTATTGTCCGCGGCGGGATTCGAACAGGTCTATAGCCTGAAAGGTGGGATCGCCGCGTGGAGTAACGATAAATTACCGCTGACTCAACGGCGGTAATTCCACTTGGAGGTTGTCCGAGAATAGGAGTCTTGGCTGAGGGAAATCTGGCCACATCCGGCTTTTCCGCAAGTACGCTTTCTATTCCCGTATAGTCTCCAAACGCACCGCACACAAAATCAACCGATTAAGTGAATTATGGCAGATGAAAAGACCGCTGAATTCAACTTGAACCAGCAAGCGACGGCCGGCCAACTGGCTATTCAGAAAATATATGTAAAGGATTTGTCGTTCGAGGCACCGAGCACGCCTGCCGTATTTACCGAGAAATTGAATCCCTCCGTAGAGATACATTTTTCGAATAAAACGAAGGATCTGGGCGAGAATCAACATGAAGTCGTGCTCTCGGTGACGGTGACGGTGAAGCAAGACGAACGGAGCGTATACCTTGTCGAAGTTCAGCAAGCGGGTATCTTTACGATCACTGGGTTCCCGGTTGAGCATCTGTCGACAATTCTAGCGACGGCTTGTCCTAACATACTGTTCCCTTACGCCCGAGAGGTCGTTTCCGACATCGCAACAAAGGGTGGTTTCCCGCAGATATTGTTGGCCCCGGTGAATTTCGACATGCTGTATGCACAACAATTGCAGCGCCTTCGCCAGGCTGATGCCAAGACTTCCACTCACTGACCGGTGCTACCGCTCGAGGCTGATCGTCTGTTTGGATGCCAACCCTATGATCTGGCTATCCATTGATGCCTAGGGCCGGGCCGCCCGTATGTCAAGCAAGCCGCAAATTCTAGTGCTCGGTGCCGGTGCCTGGGGGACCGCGCTGGCACTGGTCCTCTGCCGTAACGGAGGAAATGAGGTTTTCCTCTGGGGTCGAGATGCCGATGCGATCGCCGCAATGCGACAGAGGCGGATCAACGAGCGATACTTACCCGGGATCAAGCTGCCGCAAGAATTGAATCTCGTTGGCGGTGCGCAGGCGCTTCCAGCAGACATCGACATTATCGTGGCGGCCGTCCCGTTTCAGACACTACGATCCGTGCTCGAATTTTTTGCCGGTGCGATTGGGCCACCGGGTTGTGTCGCCTGTGCCTGCAAGGGGCTCGAAAGAGATACATTCCTGCGAGCCGATCAGATAGTCGCCGACGTATACCCATCGACGACCGCCGTCGCGATATTATCGGGCCCGAACTTTGCCGCGGAAGTGGCGGAGCAGCGGCCCGCCGCAATCACGGTCGCGGCATGGGATGGCTCTTGGGGGCGCGAGCTAGTCCAACGGTTCCATTCACCGCTGTTTCGTCCCTATCTGACCGCTGATGTCATTGGGGTCGAAATAGGTGGGGCGATCAAGAACGTGATGGCAATCGCGGCGGGGATCGGGGACGGGTTAGGTTTGGGCGCTAACAGTCGCGCTGCATTGATCACCCGCGGACTCGCGGAAATCACCCGCTTTGGGGTTGCGCAAGGCGGGCAACTCGAAACCTTCATGGGCTTGTCGGGCTTGGGCGATCTGGTCTTGACCTGTACCGACGATAAATCCCGCAATAGACGGTTCGGGTTACAGCTGGCGGCGGGTGAGAAGGTTGCGGATGCTATCGCGGACATAGGCCTGGTTGAGGGAGCTACGACCGCTGTAGCGTTGGTCGAATTTGCTGATCGGCTTGGGATCGAGATGCCGATATCACGGGAAGTAGCCGATACTATTGCGTCGAAAACGACGCCGGAGCAAGCCGTCAGGAATTTGCTGGCGCGCGATCCGGTGGCAGAAGCGGCGGGACTGCTCAGTCCGTTCAATTCGGACTGAAAACGTTTTTGGTGCCTCTCGCCGATAGCGCAGGTGCTTGAGGCTATCTAGCCCCGATAAAGTGGCATTGACGCCACGCCTCGTACACGACAATGGCTACCGCGTTAGACAGGTTCAAACTCCGGCTCGAATCGGTCATAGGCAGTCGTAACCGGCGCCCCGGCGCGAAAGAATCACCTACCTTGGTCGGCAGACCCCGCGTTTCGGGCCCAAACAGGAAGACATCACCGGCTTCGAATCGCGCATCGAACAGATTGTCCTCGGCGTGCGTGGACAAGGCGAATACCCGCTTACCGGTCAGCATGGTTGAAAATGCAAGATAATTCGCATGCGTGATTATCGAGGCGTACTCGTGGTAATCGAGGCCGGCGCGCTTGAGCGCGCGGTCGTCCAAATTGAATCCGAGTGGTTCAATCAGATGCAGGCTCGATCCCGTGTTGGCACAAAGGCGTATGATATTCCCCGAGTTTGGCGGAATTTCTGGCTCGTAGAGTGCGACTTCAAACATCAATCGATCCGGTTTCTAGGTAATGGCGCAAGTCCCGCGGTTACAAGGTCCCGATATAGCTACTGAATTTTGCGGTTTGAAATTCAGCTCACCGCTCGTTTTGTTATCGGGTTGCGTCGGTTTCGGTGAAGAATACACACGGGTGGAAGGGTTTTCCAACCGCGACGTCGGCGCTGTCTGTCTGAAGGGTACGACCCTGGATCCAAGGCTCGGAAATCCCCCGCATCGGATCGCCGAGACACCGGCGGGAATGTTGAACGCGATTGGGCTGCAGAATCCGGGGGCGCAATCCGTCATCGAGGATTATTTGCCCCGGCTCGATTTTAGTGAGACACGATTCATTGCGAACGTTTCGGGATCCACCGTCGAAGAGTATGAGGCCGTCACACGTCTATTCGACGATTCCGCGATAGACGCTATCGAGATCAATATTTCATGCCCGAACGTAAAGGAGGGCGGCGTCGCGTTCGGAAATGATCCGGAGATGTCAGCTCGGGTCGTCTCGGCATGCCGCCACGTCACCTCCAAACCACTGATAACCAAACTATCGCCGAATCAGACGGATATCGTCGACAATGCACGGCGCTGCATTGATGCGGGCACCGACGCGCTTGCCGTGATCAATACCTTGACGGGAATGGCTATCGACATCGAGGCGCGCAAGCCTGTCATCGGGAACAACCAGGGTGGCTTGTCGGGGCCCGCAATCAAACCGATCGCATTACTGAAGGTTCATCAAGTCTACCAGGCGACAAGAAGACACGATATTCCGATCATTGGCCAGGGCGGGATTGTCAACGCCAGTGATGCCATCGAATTTATCCTCGCCGGCGCCGCCGCCGTCGGCATAGGGACGGCCTTATTTAGCGAGCCGCTGATTTGTCCACAAATCAATCAGGGGATCCGTGACTATCTGCAGCGTCATGGTTATGCGAGTATTGATCAAATCGTCGGCGCCATGGAGGTTTACGTCGCCTGAAAAGCCGTCGCGTCTAAGAAGACTGCAAACGCTTCAAGAACACTCGCATCTCTCGTACCGCCTGTTTGTCGCCGTTGTTCTCGGCGATCTCGATGCCGTGTCGATAAGCCTCGGCGGCGGCTGAAGTTTCAGCGTTCGCCGTCAATGCCTTGCCGAGCATCTTCCACGCCGCGGAATAGGCCGGGTCGATCTCCACGGCCCGCTGCAGATGGACGATGGCCTGTGCTGGATCGCCTGATAGGTAAGCATTGCCAAGACCGAAGCGCAGCAGCGCCGTGTCTTGGCCCGCGGCGAGCATTGACTCGAGTCTATCCGTGAGCTTGTCTATCATAAATTACGTTCGCCAGAAAGATGGCGCCAATAATACCAGGAGCGTGAATATCTCGAGGCGTCCGAGGATCATGGCGAAGCTGAGGATGAGTTTGACGCTCCCCGATAGAGCCCCATAGTGAGCGCTGACTTCGCCAAGACCGGGGCCGAGGTTATTAAGACAGGCTGCGACCGCGGAGAAAGCAGTAACCTGGTCGAGACCCATCGCCATGACCGCTAACAGCAGCGCCGCAAAGACGGTGACGTAGGTGGCAAAAAACCCCCACACCGCATCGACGATGCGGTCGTTGACGGGCCGTCCCCCCATTTTTATCGTGATGACCGCATTCGGATGGATCAATCGCTGAATTTCCCGGCGGCCCTGCTTGTAGAGCAGCAGAAAGCGGATGACTTTGATGCCGCCGCCCGTCGATCCGGCGCAAGCGCCTACGAAACTCGCGAACAGCAGCAGTACAGGTAGAAAACCAGGCCAGGCCTGGAAGCCCGCCGTAGTGAAACCCGTCGTCGTGCCAATCGATACGGCCTGAAATATTCCCAGTCGAAATGCCTCAGCCCAGTCGTCCTGATAAAGTGTAAGACTCAAACCAGTGCTGCAGATGAGGCATACGCCGACGGTAACGGCCGCATACATCCTAAACTCCGAATCGAAAAAATACGGCTTGGCGTTGCGATGGCGCAAGGAAAGAAAGTGCAGGGAGAAATTGATCCCGGCTATAAACATGAACACTACCGCGGTCGCTTCGATCAGTGGATTATCGAAATAACCGAGGGACAGATCGTGAGTCGAGAATCCGCCGATCGCAACGGTACTGAAGCTGTGGGATACGGCGTCGAATAGATCCATCCCGGAGAAAAAATAGGCCGTCGCGCAGGCCACGGTCAGCCCGACGTAGATGTACCACAATGCTTTGGCCGTTTCGGTGATCCGAGGCGTAAGCTTTGCGTTTTTCATCGGTCCGGGAGTTTCGGCTCGATAAAGCTGCATGCCGCCGATGCCGAGTATTGGCAGTATGGCGACGGCTAGAACAATGATGCCCATTCCGCCGAGCCACTGCAGTAGCTGGCGATAGAAGAGGATCGAAGGTGGCAGATAGTCGATTCCGACAATGACCGTTGCGCCCGTGGTAGTTAAACCCGAAAGCGATTCGAATATCGCATCGGGAAGCGACATTTCGAGTCCGTCCACCAACATAAACGGGATCGACCCGCTCGTACCTAGTATCACCCAGAACAGGACCACCACGATGAATCCGTCCCGGACCTTCATTTCGCCTTCGACTTGTCTCACCGGCACCCAGAGTAGGAGGCCGGCAAATAGGATGACGACAATCGCGATCGCGAAAGCGGTGCCGGCCCCATCATGCGTCCAATGCGCTATCAATAGTGGTGGCAGCAGCGCCAGACTGAAGATCGATAGCAGCATTCCCAGGATCTTCTGGATCACTTTCAACCGCACGGTACAGCCCCGATCATCCCATTTCTATCAACGCCAAAGTTTCGCCGTGCGGCAATGCCATTGAGCCACGATGTATAGACACCATTTTGCCTGGGCGTCAACCGCTACAAGAAGGTCACACGGACCTGGAACAAATGCTCCACATCTCGCACGTGCTTCTTATTCGTTACGATCATGATCACGTGGTCCTCCGCCTCGATGACCGTGTCATGATGCACCATGATGACGGCTTCGCCGCGTACGATAGCACCGATAGTCGTGCCCGGTGGCAGGTCTATTTCGTCGAGCGTACGGCCGACCACCCGGCTGGAATTGTGGTCGCCATGCGCGATAGCCTCGATAGCTTCGGCCGCGCCCCGCCGTAATGCGTGCACCTTGACGACGTCGCCACGCCGCACGTATGCGAGTAGGCTGCCAATGGTCGCTTGCTGCGGTGAAATCGCAATGTCGATGATGTCGCTTTGTACGAGATCGACATATGCGGCTCGGTTGATCAGCGCCATGACGGTTTTCGCGCCGAGCCGTTTAGCCAGCATCGAAGAAATGATATTGGCCTCATCGGCGTTCGTTAGTGCGCAGAAAACATCTGTTTGCTCGATATTCTCCGCGACCAACAAATCTTCGTCGGCGGCGTCGCCCAACAGTACATAGGTGTGCTTCAATTCTTCGGCGATCTGCAGCGCGCGATCTGGATTGCACTCGATTATCTTGATGGTGCACCGTTTCTCGAGGGCGAGGGCGAGGCGCTTCCCGATCCGAAGCGGTTCGTGGGGATCGTCGTCACGGGATCCAGCGCCATGGTTTCGCACCGCGAAACCTGGAGCGAAAGCACCGCGGAATGGCTGCGCGGCGCGGTGCAGCGCGCGGCACCCGTGCTGGGAATCTGCTACGGCCACCAACTGCTCGCCCATGCGCTGGGTGGCCGCGTTGGGCCCAACCCACGCGGCCGCCAGATCGGAACCATCCGGGTGCAGCTCGCCGAGAAAGCGCAGGACGACGCGC
>DAOWDI010000238.1 GCA_030639105.1 Gammaproteobacteria bacterium
CGCCACCGGCGAAGACGTTACGATGAACGTTTGCACAATCGAAGAAATCCCCCTGCGGCTACGTTGCGACGAAGCCCCGTCGATTATTGAGATCAGAGGCGAAATATTCATCGCCAAGGCTGACTTTGCGGCTCTCAATCGCGATCAGCTCACCAACGACGCCAAGATATTCGCCAACCCGCGGAACGCCGCGGCGGGTAGCCTGCGGCAACTCAACCCAAAGATTACCGCCTCCAGGCCACTTTCCAGCTACAGTTATGCGATTGGATATATTGAAGGAAAGTCGCTGCCCACGACTCATTTCGGCGTTCTTCGATACCTTGGAGGGATCGGGATGCCGGTTTCACCCGAGTCAAGGGTGGTTGGCGGAGTAGATGAGTGCTTTGACTATTTCCAACATTTGGGCGATCGCCGTCAGGAACTCGAATACGAAATCGATGGAGCAGTATTCAAAATAAACAACTTAAGCGATCAAGAACGACTGGGGAACGTCGCCAAAGCGCCGCGCTGGTCTATCGCCTATAAGTTTCCGCCCGAAGAAGCGACCACTGTTATCACCGCAATCGACGTACAGGTCGGCCGCACTGGCCAACTGACGCCCGTAGCCCGCCTCGAACCCGTAGTTGTCGGCGGCGTCACGATCACCAATGCAACGCTGCACAACAAAGACGAGATCAGGCGCAAGGACGTACGTGTCGGCGACACGGTAGTGGTCCGCCGCGCCGGCGACGTGATCCCGGAAGTCGTAAGCGTGATCATAAAGAAACGACCCGCTGACAGCAGCGAATTCTCGATGCCGGATTGTATCCCGGACCAGGCTTTGACTCAGCGTATTCGGGCAACTATTCATTTTGCCTCGCGGCGTGCGATGGATATCGATGGCCTCGGGAGTAAGGTGATTGAACAATTGTGCCGTACGGGGTTGGTCGAGGATCCCGCCGACCTCTACGCACTCAAGATCGAGCAACTCCTCGGGCTCGACCGCTTGGCGGAAAAATCCGCGCAAAACCTGCTCGCCACTTTGGAGCACAGCAAGCAAACGACGCTTCCCCGGTTTTTATACGCACTCGGCATTCGCGAAGTTGGTGAAACCACGGCCGCGAATATAGCCGCGGCGCTGCAAACGATCGAGGCCATCGGCGATGCAGAGACTGAAGACCTCATAAAAATCCCTGACGTTGGGCCTATCGTCGCAGCCTCGATCCGCGACTTCTTCGAAGTTGAGGAAAATGTGGAGTTGATTCGGCGCCTGGTCGCCAATGGGGTATGCTGGGAGACGATTGAAGCGCCATCAAAAAAGAATACGGCCTTTAACGGCCGCACGATTGTAATGAGCGGAGCCCTGCTATCCATGACGCGGGATGAAGCGCGTGAAAAGTTGGTTGAGCGGGGTGCAAAAGTCACCAGCAGCGTATCGCGCAATACGGACATAGTTGTTGTTGGGGCCGGTGCCCGGAGCAAGGTCGACAAAGCGACGACACTCGGGGTGGAGACGATCGACGAGGCGCGATTTATCGAGTTGCTGGGCTGAATGAGGGGACCTTCGGCTTAGACGATGGTCGTGTGCACGCGGTTTCGACCCTGCGTCTTCGCCGCATAAAGCATTTCGTCGGCACGTGAAAGCAGATCGGTAGGCAAATCGCCTGTGCGAAACTGCGCAACGCCCGCGCTCACCGTGATGCTCGTGTGATTCGCCAATACCTCGATCTCGAGTGCTGCCACCGATTGACGAATGCGCTCCGCCAGAAATGCCGCCCCCTCACCCCCGGTATTTGTCAGGATCACGACGAATTCTTCACCGCCGTAACGGAAGACAACATCGCTGTCACGCGTGCAGTTCACTATCGCATCCGCAATGGCGCGCAGCACCACATCCCCAACTACGTGGCCAAAGGTATCGTTGATCGATTTGAACAGGTCTATATCCAGCATAATGAGTGACAGCAGATTCTTGTGGCGTTCGGCCACGAGGACCTGATGTTTCAGATAAGCATCCATACTCGCTCGATTGTTGATGCCGGTGAGCGGGTCTTTGAGCGCTTGAGTCAGCGCTTGTTCATACAACAGCGCATTGCGCAGTGGATATACCAGCGCACATAGCAAGACCTCCAACAACTCCTGTTCGTGTTCGCTCAACGGTTGCCCGCGGGTAAATACGACTTCACCGAGGCTATCGTCCAGGAGGTTCAACTCATAGCTGCAATGATGGGGCTGCTTACTCCCGTCTTCGATCAAAATCTGCCTTGCCCGATTCTGGTATCGAAGGCTGACACCACGCACGATCCGGCGGATCTCGTTGGCGAATGCGTGAATGACGTCTTTGACATGCAGGCTCGCCTGCAGGGCCGTAGAGATCCGCAATACCGTCGAATCGGATATGAGTTTTTGCTGCTGCGTTTTGCCCCTGGCGATCGGCAGTACGCGCACGGCCGGTTGTGACACCTCGGCGCCCAAAGGTAAGTCGAGAGTTTTATCTGGTCGGATAGACATAACGATATCTGCTTCAAACTACGTTTTGTATACTCTTTAGCCAGATCCATGCCAATCTCAGAGGTTGGTATGGATCCGATCCCGGAAACTCAGCACGGATCCGATTTAACTATTTGATTTAACGGCGATAGAACGCGTATAAGCCTATTTCTACCGCGATCCCCTCCTACCCGCGAAGTCGTCAAATCTTCGACCGTTCCCTGGTGTTCGAGTTACAAACGTCAAAAGAATGCCGCTTAAGCCCCGCGCGTTGCCGGCTTTCGCCTCGAATTGCGGCGAACTTTTGCCGCATATGTGGTCACGGCATATCGTCAGCCGGGGGCCTGAGCATCCAGAGCGAGACCATGCACCTCGGTGCTATCGCGTCCGAGTAAGAATAGGTATCCATTGACGATCTCTTCGGGTCGGCGCAAGGAAGCGGGATCTTCAGCGGGGTAGGCCAGTGCACGCATGCCTGTTCTCAAGCGTCCCGGATTCAGCGAGTTCACGCGCAGCCGCCCGGCGCCCGCAAGCTCATCGGCGAGCGTCTGCATCATACCCTCAGTCGCAAACTTGGAGGCGGCATATGCCCCCCAATAGGCTCGGCCCTTGCGTCCGACACCGGATGAGGTAAAGATTATTGAAGCGCTATCGCTCTTCTCAAGTAACGGTAGCAACGCCTGCAGCAGCAAGAACTGACTGTGAACGTTGACTTGAAACACACGAGCCCACGTGAGCGGGTCGTAGCTGGCGAGTGGCGCCATTTCGCCGAGCACCCCCGCGTTAAGCACGAGACCATCCACTCGACCGTATCTCGTATTGACGAGGCATCCGATCTCAGTGAAATCATCGACGGTCGCACCCCCAAGGTTGACCGCAATGATAC
>DAOWDI010000045.1 GCA_030639105.1 Gammaproteobacteria bacterium
AACAGCTCAGACTCCAGCAGCTCACTCGGGATAGCAGCCGTGTTTATCGCAATGAACGGCTGCGTCGCGCGAGGCGAGTGTCGATGCAGGGCTTGGGCAACAAGTTCTTTCCCCGTGCCTGATTCGCCGGTCAACAATACCTTCATGTTAGATTTTGACAAGCGCCCGATAGCCCTGAAGACTTCCTGCATTGCCGGCGCCGAACCGATAATCTCCGAGACATCTTCTTCCCGGCCGGATGGTCCGTCCGTTGGCTCGAGCTGAGCAGCGTTCTTGACCGCGCGACGAACGATTGACACCGCGTCGTCGACATCAAATGGTTTAGGCAGGTATTCGAATGCGCCGCCCTGGAAGGCCGCGACGGCGCGGTCGAGATCGGCATATGCCGTCATGATAATAACCGGGAGGTGTGGATAAAGTTGATTTACGTGATCCAGCAGCGCTAAACCATCGGTTCCAGGCATGCGAATGTCAGTGATTATCGCGTCGGGTTCAACCGTGCGCAGCCGTACGATTACTTTGTCTGCCTCATCGAAGCTCCTCGTTTTAATCTCAGCCTGCGCGAGTGCGCGCTCGAGCACCCAACGGATTGCATGATCATCATCCACGATCCAGACTTCGTGCCGGTGATTCATTTTCCAACCTCTATCGGAAGCCAAACTGTAAACTCTGTCCAACCGGGTTCACTCTTGAACCCGATTAGGCCGCCTTGCCGGTTAATTATCGCTTGCGCCAAAGGTAGGCCCAAACCGGATCCGTCCGCATGACCGGAAACCATCGGGAAAAAGATACTATCAGCGATGTCCGTTGCAACACCTGCGCCCGTATCGATGATATCGATTCGCATCACAAGGCGATGCACCGACTCCCCGATAGTAAATTTCCGCTGTGCACGGGTGCGCACAATAATGCTGCCTCCAAGGCCGTCAATCGCCCGCGCGGCATTTCGAATAAGGTTGAGCAACGCCTGAACCAATTGGTCGCGATCACTAATGAGATTGGGCAAGCTGGGATCGTAATCACGACGGATTTCGACGGTGCCCGCGTGCTCCGCTTCCACGAGTTGGCTTACGTGTTCGAGAACATCGTGGATATTTACCGGCCGCTTATTCAGCGCCCCGCGCGGGCCGAGCATCTTATCAACCAGCGTTCGCAGTCGATCGGCCTCGCCGATAATTACCTGTGTATATTCCGCCTGCCGCTGGTCTTCCAACTCTCGCTCCAATAGCTGTGCCGCGCCACGGATGCCGCCTAATGGATTTTTGACTTCATGCGCAAGACCATGCATCAGTGCGACCGTAACTTGGTTCTGCAACATTAGATTCTCTTCGAGTTGAATTCGCTGGTACCTTTCAACGCTCGCAAGTTCGATAATGACCCTCGGCGCGGCATTGCGGTTCGACAACCACGGCGATACAGTGCAATCGACGACCACACAATGCATGCTCATTAGGGTAAGCTTCAAATCATGCTCGGTGAATGACCGGCTGTCTTTCATCGTACGGCCGATGAGACGGATAAAATCGCAAGCGCCCGTAAAGATGTCGGACAAGCTTCGCCCAACCACTTTTGTCGCACTGAGCGCGAGCAGGCTTTCGGCGGCGGCATTAACTTTTATGATGTGCAAATCCGCATCCGCTACGAGTACGGCCGTTGCCAGCGCCTCGACAAGGCTACCTGCTTCCTCTTCAGTAAGATCTTGTCTCTTTATCATTCTGCACTATTGTGGTGCATACTTTTGGGGATGTCATTTGTGCCCATATTTCTTCGCGGATCAAAACATTGAATCAATCACTTATCCGTAGCCGTGGGCATGCGGATCGGCAGATCGCAAGGCCCACGAAAACCAGAGTGCAAGATCCGGACCAGTTCCGCACGAATAAGATATTGGACAGCTGGGAGGCGACCCGAGGGCAAGGCACGAAGCACGGCCGGTCTTAGCGAGTGAGGATCAGTATAGGGCGTGAGCGAGCTATTACACCGCGGCTCCACTCAGGGCCCGCGGTGCAGGATCGATATCTTGTGAACGAAAAAGGTCGTTATCGGCGAACGGGCCGCTACCTGCCCATTCCTATCCAAGATCACCGCCTCCAACGTATGTGCGCCACGGTCTACGCCGGGTAAGACAAAACTCATTTTGCGTCCCGGCTTACCCACTCGCTGTCCATCAAACAGGAGTTGCAACTGATGACCAAAGCCGGCCTGCAATGCTGGTCGCACGCTGATTGCAACGTTGATATCAGCGATGTTATCGCGAATCGTTTGTTCGTCGGCGGGGCGCGTAATGCTGACCGATTCATATGGTTTGGCCGGTGGCTTTTCCTTTCGTTTTCGCGAGAAGGAGGAACTGCCCGGTACCGGCTGGGCGGGAAGTATGATTGGCTCGTTCAACTCTACTTTTTCCGCGCCCGGCTGCGGCACATCCGAGTAAATGACGTTCCCTTCATCATCTTTCCACCGGTAGATCTCCGCGGCTGCGACCGCGGAATGTACCAACGAGATCAGGATTACATAGCCAAACAAATGCTTACCTGAAGGATAGACAACACCCATCGTACCCACAAGCGCCCATAGCCGACTACAAAGGGCAGTTAGGAGGTATACCGGGCGTGAATAGGACGGGTTTGATCCCGCCTTGCGCGAAAGCTGGGGCTTCGCGGACACTGATCCTGCTCAGACGCTGTAATAGAGGTCGTATTCGATCGGGTGAGTGGTCATGCGCAGCATGGTCACTTCTTCCATCTTAAGGTCGATATACGCATCGATGCAGTCGTCGGTGAAGACCCCACCGGCTTTGAGAAAGTCACGATCTGTGTCCAATGACTCTAATGCCTGATCGAGTGAATAGCAGACCGTTGGGATCCCGGTCTCCTCTTCAGGACTCAGGTCATAGAGATCCTTATCCAGCGGGGCGCCCG
>DAOWDI010000153.1 GCA_030639105.1 Gammaproteobacteria bacterium
AAGTGGGTCGTTTTACCAATGGTCATCTTAGTCACAGTGCTAGCGCTCAGATATCTCACAACCGGTGCGCTTCAGACTAACCTGAAACGCCAGTACCAGATCTTTAATGACAAACACACCTGGGCAATGACGGTGATCTACACCATGACCTTTGGATCGTTTATCGGTTATTCAGCGGCATTCCCGCTGGCGATCAAATTGATCTTCGGTTTCACTCACGTTCCCGGTCCCGACGGCATGTTGGTGCACAGCGCAATCAACCCAAATGGACCGAGCGCATTGGCATTCGCCTGGATCGGTCCGTTCATCGGCGCTCTGATCCGTCCCGTGGGGGGCTGGATAGCGGATACACTCGGTGGGGCAAGGGTCACCCATTGGGTATCGGTCATCATGATCGGATCCACCCTGGGCGTGGCTTATTTTATGTCCGCGGCCTACCAGTCGGCGACGCCCGAAGCGTTCTTCTGGCCGTTCTTTGTCCTGTTCGTCCTTCTATTTGCCGCCACCGGTGTCGGCAACGGCTCGACATTTCGAACGATTGCGGTTGTCTTTGAGCAGGAACGACGTGGGCCGGTACTCGGCTGGACCTCGGCGGTGGTGGCGTACGGCGCTTTTTTCATCCCGAGGGCTATTGGCGAACAGATTAAACTGACCTCACCGGAAGTCGCGCTGTACGGTTTCGCGGTTTTCTATACGGTTTGTGTCGTCATCAACTGGTGGTTCTATCTGCGGCCGAACGCTTATATTAAAAATCCGTAACTTTCTCATTTTCACCCGCAAGGCAGAAATATTTCGACGCAGAGACCGCCGGCGGGATGGTTGCTTGCCTTGATCGCGCCGCCGTGGCGCCTAACCGCGGCGTCCGCGATCGCCAGACCGATGCCGGACCCGCCGCTCCCACGGTCGCGTGCGTAGTCGACGCGCACGAAGGGTTTGAACAACTCCCCGATCAGTTCTTCCGGAACGCCCGGCCCAAAGTCGCGCACGAGGATCATCACCTGTCGCCCGGCGCAGTGCTTCTTCACGGTGATCTCGATCGCCGTATGCTCCGGGGTATGGCGCAGTGCATTGCGCACGACATTTTCGAGCGCACTTTTTAACATGGCACGGTCACCGGAAACGACGGCGTTGCTCGTGCCGTTGATATCGACCATCTTGGAGCCGTCTATGCCCTCAAAGCTGGCGTCGCGCGCGACGGTCCTGATGAGTTCATCGATCGAAACCTCTTCATGCCGCAATCTTGCCGTACTCGACTCAATCCGGGCAACCGATAACAATTGTCCGATGAGCTCTTCGAGCGCTTCGGCTTCCTGCTCAATACGGTCCAATTCAACTTTGACGCTATCGCCGCTGCGTTGGCGCGCGAGACCGACGGCGACCTGTAGCCGGGCGAGCGGTGAGCGTAGTTCATGCGACACGTCGCGCAAAAGCTGCTGCTGAGACGTATTCAAACGCTCCAGATGTGCGGCCATACGATCAAAATCACGGCCGAGATCACCGAGTTCGTCGCGCCGCCGGCCGTCGTCGACCCGTACGGTAAAATTTCCGCCCGCTATTTGTGCACTTGCCGCCTGCAAACGCCCAATGGGTTTGGTCAGATACCGCGCAAGTCCGTAACATACGATACCGCTGACGAGCACAGCGACGCCAAGACGAAACCCGCCGACGCCCGGCGCATGCGGTCCTATGCGCAGCACCCGAGTGATGTGCGCACCGCGACGGTGGCTTCGGCGCATGTCGCTGACAAACCAATAACGTTCGCCATCGAGGCCATAGATAGGGTCGAAGAACACATCATCGAGCATCGCCGGGGTGGCCACACCGTTATCCCGTGCCGACAGGACGGCGGTGATATCCGCGGCCGCGGCCGCGCCGAAAACGGCACGACCGCCATCATCGAGCAATTGCAACTGTCCCGGCGCCCCACCCGGCCCCTGAAGCTCCTGCATCCAGATCCGCAGTTCGTCCAAGCCCTGTGTATCGAGGATCGAACCGGCGGCCTCGGCGTAGGCGGATTGGGTCCGCTGAAAATGCGCCCGCAGGGGATCGATGCCAAATGAACGATTGAATTGCATTGTCGCGATGGCGGTCGCGACTACCACCGTAATAGTCGTCGCCCAGAACCAGAGAAATATCTTCGCAAACAAACGGTTCATTACGATAGGTTGTTGGGACTCACCGCCCCTCAGCCATCCCGATCCCGGTTCTCCATCGTTCGAACATAGAGATAACCCATACCGCGCACGGTCTTGATCCGCTCGCCGCCACTCGGCAGGTTGCCGAGCTTGCGCCGCAGACGGCTGATGTGCATGTCGATGCTGCGATCGTAGGGCCCGAGCTTGCGCTTCAAAGCGAGGTTCGACACCTCGGCTTTCTCGACCACCCTGCCGGCGTTGCGAACCAGCACATCGAGCACGTCGAATTCTGTCGAGGTCAATTCGAGCGGCCGGCCCACCTGGTAAACCGCCCGTTCGTCGCCACGAATTTCCACATCGTCGACGACCACCAGCCCGTCCGCTATCGCAAGTGCTGCGCTTGCGCCCTGAACCCGGCGCAAGATAGCGCGAATGCGAGCGACGATTTCGCGTGGATTACACGGCTTGGCTACATAATCATCGGCGCCGAGTTCGAGACCGACAATGCGATCGATGTCCTCCCCTCGCGCCGTTAACATCAATACCGGCGCCGTGCTGAATCTGCGCAATTCGCGCAGCACATCAAGGCCATTCATCGCCGGCATCATCACATCCAGGATGGTGATATCGATGGGCGCGGTACGCAGTTTTTCGATTGCGGACATCCCTTCATGCGCGACTTCGACGTCGAAGCCCTCGCTGCGGAGATACTCCGATAGGAGGCCGCAGAACTCGACGTCATCGTCCACCAACAGTAGTCTATTCGCCATCCTCAATCGCCCGTTCGTATCGATGGAAGTCACAAGTGTGGCATATCAGCCGCGGGGCTCCCCGCTGATTACACACATTTACATGATAGAAACCGCCATTTACAAGTGCATAACGCATCATTGCGCTATCGATGGCTATAGTATTTCTCATCACCAATCGTGATTGAAAAAGATTTCAGGAAAACAGTAATGATCCAGCAAAAAACCGATTGCTATCTCACGTTAACGTTAGCACTTATTCTATGCTCTAGCGTCTTCTCGGTCTCTTATGTAAATGCCGAACCGCCGCCGCGCGAGGGTGAAGGCTTCAAGCACACATCGAGGGATTTCGGCCCACATAGGCTCTTCAAGCTGCTACACAAGCTCGATCTCAGCCGCGAACAGCGCACCGCTATTGGCGAGGTCATGGACAAGCATCGTCCGGTGATGCGCGAATTCATGTTTGACATGATGGATGGAAAAAAGGCCCTGCATGGTATTCTTACGAGCCCCGACTACGATGCGAAACGGATCGAAGAACTGGCGCTGAGCCAAGCACGAAGCACCGAGCAGATGTTTCTGGCAACGGCCAAGACATTTGCCAAAATTAGCGCCCTGCTCACGCCGGAGCAGCGCCAGGAACTCGCCGATATGATAGAAGAGCGCGGTGAGCGGCGGTGGAGACGGCACCGCGAGCATCGCGAAGCGATGTAGTCTGCCGATCCGGCTGAAACTTATCATTAGCGAATTTTTCGCCGATAGCGTCCGCGACGTTAGAAATGCGCGGGTGCGGACTGCCCGGAAAATTACATCGCTCGTGCATGGCTGAAGGCACCTACACGCCCTCGTTCGGCGGCCGATGAATTTTCCCGGCACGATCCCAGCGAATTACCGGTGCGCTTACATCCGCTGTCGGGCGGTGCTACATCACCAATATCCAATCCACCAGGGTGGCGATATCTTCATCGCTGGGTGCCGCATTCGGCGGCATCGAGGTCCGGCCCCAGGCACCGCTTCCGCCCTGTCTCACCTTGCTAATCAAGGCATCACGCGCACCCGCTTCATCTTTGTATTTGGCGGCGACGTCTTTGTAGGCCGGACCGACGACTTTCACGTCAACCTTATGGCATGCCATGCAGTGATACTTCGTGGCGAGCACCTCGTCCGCCGCCGCCGAGTTCACTCCGATGACCGAAGCCACTGCCATCGCGGCGCCGAATACAACCGCGGATCTTGTCTTTGACATTTTCCGTCTCCTCTTACCTGTTATCGGATCGATGGACTATGAAAGCCGAGTGAAATTATGCCCCACATTTATGAATCAAAAGTGAAGGGATCCCGCTGCCCCGAAATCGCGTGGTCCTTACCGCACCTAAGGACGGACTTCAGGTCGGCTTCAATTGCGAAGAGCGCCGCGAGCATCGCGAAGCGATGTGGTCCAGCCGATCCGGCTGCGGGTGGCCTGGCCGCTAAACCGGTACGGCTGTACTCGACATTTATCCGCTGGCTACGGCCAATTACCGATGCGCTTACATCCGCTGTAGGGCGGCGCTTACATCGCCAATATCCAATCCACCAGTGTGGCGATGTCTGCATCGCTGGCCGCCGTGGTCGGCGGCATCGGCATCTGGCCCCAGGCGCCGCTTCCGCCCTGTCTCACCTTGCTAATCAAGGCATCACGCGCACCCGCTTCACCCTTGTATCTAGCAGCGATGTCTTTGTAGGACGGACCGACGACTTTTTCATCGGCCTTATGGCATGCCATGCAGTTATTTTTCTTGGCGAGCGCCTCATCCGCCACCGCTGAGTGTACTCCGACGACCGAAACCACCACCATCGCGGCGCCGAATACGAACGCAGACCTTATCTTTGACATTTTCCGTCTCCTTTTACTCATTATCATATCTATGGATACGAAACCCGGGTGGGATTATGCCCCACTTTCATGAACCAAAAGTGAATGAGAATCTCCCTCCCCCAAAATCGCGTGGTCCTGACCGCCCCAAGTCTTAATCCCTTCTTCATCAGGTCGTTCGTTCAAACCGCCCGCAGGGAAAACCGTTTCGATAACAGGATCTTGAGTATACGGTTGCCGCAAGATCCATAGACCGAAAACTTGCGGGGCCATCCGCTGTCCACGGGGATTGGAACGCGAACAAGCTTATGTTTGAAGCTGGCATGTTTCAAGCGGCTTCATCGGGTACCAAGAGGTCGCGGCCATGCTGTAGGAGTATGACCCCACCGGGGAAATATCCGCGGCCGGATCCGATCACCCGCGGCATCCGCGGCAGCGGGTAGACACCTACATCATCCTCGTCCTCGCCGATCAGATCATCGAGGTTGCGTACTATCTCATCGATCCGCGGATCGGCAAGTTCGGCGATAAAAACCGAATACTGAACGGGCACCGCGTTATTGCAGGCGCCAGATCAGGATTTCCGCGAAATCGCACACCAAATTTATCCCATGCACGGCAAGATTGGGTGCATCCGGCATCCGGCCTGACTCGATCAGCAGTATTCCAATGTGTGTACTTACTAACCCATAGAGTTGGCACAGGGCCCCGGGAAAGAGGCGGGTGAAGCCGCCAAAATAGGCCGCGGCCCCTTTGATCCCTCGGATCCGGTCCGCCGCTATCTGGGGCATCCTACCTGTGTAAGCGCTCACTAAGTTATCTGCGGCCTGAGTCAATGCATAGCACTGATCCGGATGCTGGGAGAGCGCCCTCATCAGCAAGTGCTGCTGGCCGCGGCCCTTATCCTCCTTCCTCTATTGCCCGTGTCGAGGGTATCGACAGCGACCTGTCCGCAAGCATAGGGTCGCCCGGATGGCGTAACCATGACGCCGTGAAATCAGGCGATCGAGAACGTCCGCCGCGTCGTCGCCGAGGCCGGCAAACCGACGGCTTGCTTCAGCCCTGACGCTGATACCTCACAGCTGGCTTTGACTCCCCGGTTCGACCTCTTTAGCATGTCGCAACTTATATAATGCCCGCCAACGCCACGAAAAACCGCGGCGGCTGCTGCAATTGACGGCAATCGTGCTATTAGAACTAGCAAAAAGAGTACCCGAACTCACGCTTCTGATCCTGATCACCATCCTCGCTTATGCGATCATGGGCTGGGGCTCCCAGATCGCTGGTACGGCCGTCCTTTCGGCCGATGCGGCCTGGTTTATCGTTGTCGCCTCGTTCGTGCTCAGCACCGGCATTGCTATCATCGCCGTACTCGGCGGTGTGGGTGGCGGGGTTATTTTCACGCCCATCATGCTGGGCTTCACCTCCATCGATACCTTGCTGGTGAGAGCCACCGGGCTGGTCGTGGCCATGTTCAGCGGCTTGGTTTCCTCCGGGCCGTTCATGCGCCGCGGCCTGGCGGACATAAAGCTGGTGCTGTACTGCTCGATCCCCATCATTATCGTGGCCATGGCGGGGGCGAAGACCGCCATTTTGATGGCGGACAGCATGGGTGAGACCGGCGACGCCATCCTCCGCCTGCTCCTGGGGTTGGTGCTGATATTCGTCGCCGCCATATACATCTTGGGGGGCAACAAGACCGAGTACCCTGAGCCGGGGAAGATCGATGGCGCAAGCAGGAAACTCCAACTGCGCTCACGGTACTGGGAGGAGTCCCTGCATAAGGTCGTCGAATTTCACGCCACCAACGCAGTGCTCGGTGGATTGCTGTTTCTGGCCGTGGGTTTCACCGGCGGTTTCTTCGGTCTCGGTGGCGGTTGGGCGATCGTGCCAGTGCTGAATGTGGTTATGGGCGTGCCCCTCAAGGTGTCCGCCGCGTCATCGGGCGTACTCCTGGCCATCGGCAACGCCGCGGCCGTCTGGTCCTATATCACGAAAGGTGCACTGATTGGTGTATTGGCCGCTCCGTGGATGCTGGGCCAGATCATCGGGGGCATCCTCGGCGCCCACATCCTGACGAAAATTAGAGCCGCTTTCGTGCGCAGTATCCTGATCGTGCTGCTCCTCCTGACCAGCCTCAAGCTGCTCGCGCGCGGCGTCGAAGCCTTGTTCGGCATCGATATCCCGCTCATCTGATCTGGAGATGGTGACATGACTATCGGTAAAAACCAGGATCCCGTCGAGATCCCCCGGTCCGGGATCGTCTACGGCGACATCGTCTATTGGACAACCATCGCCGGTGCGTTCCTGGCGATCGTCGGCTCCATCATTACCTTCGTCACGACCAACAACTATATCGATCCCAACTATCTACTCAGCAGCATATGGGAGGGTAAAGGCGTAGCGGCCATCTGGCGCGGCGTCGAAGGCGTGGGCGCGCCGCCTGACGGTCACTGGTACCTCGGCCAGATCACGACCGGCAACGGCCTCACCATGCTTGGTCTGGTGCTCGGCGTCTTCTCGGTCATCCCCGGTCTACTGGGTGCCAGCTGGATCCTGCTTACCAAGGAGGGCATGCCCCCCTACGCCGGGCTCGCACTGGTGGCGGCCCTGATCACCCTGTTCGCCATGATCGCTTAGCCCGTCCGAGAATACCTCCATAATCACCCGCGCCTTGATCGAGTCTGCGCGGGCTGGCATCGGATTTCCGATCGTGGTCGATCTCGTCTCCCTGATGGCATGGTGGATGTTGTTTGGCTCATTGATGAATGGTTGCGGCGGCCAGCGCGTGGATATGAACGAATAGCTGGGGCTGGGACCGATCATACTCGCATTGCCGGCTCTCTCCTCAGCCGCGATGCGGCAGCAACGCAAGCTTTCGGAGACAGGGGAGTTATCACAGGATGCTGGCAATGTGCCGGTCGTCGCGTGCATACTTAGCCGATGACATCGAATATTCACGGCGGTCGAGGGTGCGGTTACGCTATGCTGGTGGTCTGCTTGGTGCTCTTGGTGCTCGTTTCCATCGTGCAGCCGCACGCCCAGGAAACCGAAGCCATGCATGAACGCATGCTCAAAGAAATCGCTTATGAATTTCGCATCACCGCGCACCTGACCGGACGCAAGAAGATGCAGCCCGTGGTCGAGCGTGCGATGGCCGCGGTACCGAGGCACGAGTTCGTCTCGACCTTGCGCTCCGAGGAGGCCTATCTGAACCGCCCGCTGCTCATTGGGCACGGCCAAACGATCTCACAACCCTATATCGTCGCCATCATGACCGATCTGCTCGACCTTGAACCGGAGTCCCGCGTGCTGGAGATCGGGACCGGCTCGGGTTATCAGGCGGCGGTGCTGGCGGAAATCGTGAGCGAGGTATTTTCGATCGAGATTGTCGAACCACTGGCGCAAGCGGCCGCGGCTCGACTCAAACGTCTCGGCTATGACAACATTCGGGTGAAGGTCGGAGACGGCAATTATGGCTGGCCGGAGGTGGGACCATTCGATGGGATCGTTGTAACCGCCGGCGGGCGTCTGCCCCCGGCCCTCCTCGACCAATTGAAGCCGGGTGGTCGGCTCGTCATTCCGATCGATCAGCCGCGCGGCGGGCAGGAACTGATCGTGGTAAGCAAAGACCTTGAGCAAAAAATCACCGAGCGGTCGGTTCTGCCGGTACGCTTCGTGCCGATCACCGGCGACAATTAGCGCCGGTTACCCTCCGGGGTCGGGAGCGGACTGTCGCCGATCTCGAGTTCGATGATGTCCTTACCCGCTTCGACCTGGAACATGTTGACGGCCCGCACCTCGAAGACGCCTTCGGGTTTGACCGCGAGTGCAAGCACGAAGATCTAGGTCGTCAGACCCTGAAATTTCAGATACAGCGCCGCTGTTTCGCGCGGCCGTTCCAACATCGGGCAGTGACCCATGCGGTCCATGATGACCATTTCAGCGTCGTTGAGCGCACGGCTAAGGATCCCCGCGCCCGACGGATGTAAGATCCGGTCGCCGTCACCCCACAGGATTTGCGTTTTGACTGTCGACCCTTCAAGTTCCTTTTCGAGCGCCAGCGGCTCGGTGAACATGTCGGTGAAGATCTTATCGTTGAATTCGCGCTCGGCGAGATTGCGTTCGTATAGGCAGCGCTGAAAGGTTTTGGGCACATAGGGTGGCCGGGTGAAACACATGTCCACCACGCGGTTGAAGTCAGCTAGGTTGTCGACCAGTAGCGGGTTCTCTCCGCGTTCCAGATACTGAAAATACTCGCTCGCTTCGGCTGCTGCGATGCCTGCCGGGGCCAGCAACCACTGGCTCTTCACTCGTGCGGGGTAGCGTGCGGTGTACAGTCCGGCGAGATATCCGCCCATTGAATTGCCGCCGAGATGTACCGGGCCGAGCGCGCATTTTTCAATGAAGGATTTCAGCCGTGCAAGCTGTTCATCGACACCGTAACGTGCGTCACGATCACGAGTGGAGTCCCCAAATCCCGGCAGGTCGGGGATGATGAGGCGAAAATGTGGCGACAGCAGGGGAGCAATCTGGATCCAGTTGTCCTTGTTTGCGCCGAAACCGTGGATCAGGATCAACGGCTCGCCGCGGCCGCCGTCAAGGTAGATAATGTCATGGTCACCGGCGCGTACGGTCTTTTCTTTGAGGTCGGCCTTGCCACGCTGCACGTGGATGGCCACATTGAACAATGGCCAGCGATAGATGTGCGCGCCGGCGACGGCTA
>DAOWDI010000003.1 GCA_030639105.1 Gammaproteobacteria bacterium
CGTCGCTTCGAGGTCGCGCACGGCAAACGCCAGGTGAAAGCTTGGCCTGCCCTGAAATTCTTCAAGTGGCCCCATGCTATTCGATTCGCTGACCATAAGATTCAAACTTTTTCAGTACGTCTCGCATCTGCTCTTCATCCAGGATCGCCGGGTCGCCTTGCTGGAGCGCAATGCAGTATTGCTTTGCCAACTCCTCGACCTCGAGCGCCAGTTTCGCGGCGCCCATCGGCGTTATACCGAGGGCTAATACGCCGTGATTTGCCAGCAGACAGGCCTCGCGTCCGCTGAGCGCGGACATTGCATAATCCGATAGTTCCTGTGTCCCAAACGTAGCATAGGCTGCACACCGGATCGAATTACCGCCGGCAACCGCGACCATATAATGGAAAGCGGGAATAGATTTCCGTCGACACGCGAGCGCTGTTGCATAGGTCGAGTGCGTATGGACGATCGCACCAATTTTTGGCCGTTCGCGGTAGATGTCGTGGTGCATCCGCCATTCCGAGGATGGCCTTGGGGTCGACACTGGGGCGGGGCTGCCAAGCGGCATTGCAACAATCGATGCCGTCGTCAAGGCGCCCGGCGGTACAGCACTCGGGGTTATCCAGAAACCCCCCGGATCGGCGCGGCAGCTTGCATTTCCGGCGCTGCCAGTAGTTAGCCCACTGTGATCGAGGTATTGCATCGTCCGTACGAGCTCGGCCAACGGTGCGGTGCTGATATGAATTGATTCCATCTAAGCTTAGCTCAGGAATAACTCATAGGCAGGGTTGTCATGCTCTTCTACAAATTCCATGTTCAGGTCGGCCAGAAATGTCTGGAATTCCGCGGCATCACCCGGCGGGACTTGGATCCCCATCAGGACTCGCCCGTACGCGGCGCCGTGATTGCGATAATGGAACAGGCTGATATTCCAGCGTTCGCCGATCTGGGTCAAAAAATGCAGCAGCGCACCGGGCCGCTCAGGGAATTCGAACCGCAACAGCCGTTCGTTCGATATCCCACCGGCATGCCCTCCAACCATATAGCGGACATGCATCTTCGCTAACTCGTTAGACGAAATATCAATGACCTTAAAACCCTTTTCCTTTAGATTCTCCAGTAGGGCCGCCTTCTCCGTGTCACCGTGGCGCAACTGGATACCCGTGAAGACCACCGCGTTCTCGGGATCGGAAAATCGATAATTGAATTCGGTAATCGCGAGGGCGCCGAGCGCGTGACAGAAGTGTCGGAAGCTGCCGGGCCGTTCCTCAATGGTCGTCGCGATCAGGGCCTCGCGATGCTCGCCGAGTGCGGCGAGCTCCGCGATATGTCGCAAGCGGTCGAAATTGACATTGGCGCCACTGAATATTGCTACCACATCGAGTCCCGAGGCCGACTCCCGTTTCACCCATTGTTTGAGCCCGGCGATGGCCAGTGCGCCCGCTGGTTCCGCGATCGCACGAGTATCCTCGAAGATATCTTTGACCGCCGCGCAAATCTCATCGATGTTGACGGTAAGCACCTCGTCGACGCAGTGCTTGGCGATGCGAAACGTTTCTTCGCCAACCTGACGAACCGCCGCGCCATCGGCGAATATGCCGATATGTTCCAGCATTACGCGTTCGCCGGCCGCAAGCGCTGACTGCATACTCGCCGCTTCCTCAGCTTCGACCCCAATAACCTGGATCGATGGTTCCAGCGCCTTGACGTAGACACCGATCCCGGCGATTAAACCGCCACCGCCAACCGGCACGAATATCGCATCGATATGGCCGGGATGTTGGCGCAAGATCTCCATGCCCACGGTTCCCTGGCCGGCAATTACCAACGGATGATCATACGGTGGAATATACGTCGAACCGCTTTTCTCGGCGATCGTATGGGCATGTTCGCTCGCTTCATCGTAGGTATTTCCGTGCAGGATAATATCCGCGCCCAGCCGTCGCACGGCGACGATCTTGATCTCTGGGGTGGTTTTCGGCATTACTATTGTCGCGCCGAGCTGCAATTTTGCCGCCGCCATGGCTACGCCTTGTGCGTGATTTCCGGCGGACGCCGTCACTACACCCTTTTCACGCTCTGCCGGCGATAGGCTTACCATGAGGTTGTAAGCACCGCGGATCTTATACGAGAACACAGGCTGCATGTCCTCCCGCTTTATCCAAACGGCGTTATCGAGGCGGTGGCTCAGCTCCGGCGCCTGCTCCAAGGGTGTTTCCCGCGCAATATCGTAGACCGGCGCCTTAAGGATCATCTTTAGGTAATCATTTTGCATGTGTATAAGATACCATTTAGCGCAACGGGCGGTATCTTCAACCGTTCCATTGGATATTTCGGGGTTGGTAGAGTATGGATCAGAACGCAAAGAAGCAGGCTGCGGCAAAGGCCGCTATCGAAATCATTGAACTCGAGGGTTTCATCGGCGTAGGTACCGGCACTACGACTGACTACTTCATTGACCTGCTGGCCGAGCACAAACATCAAATTGACGGCGCGGTTGCCAGCTCGGTAGCCTCCGCCGATCGGCTACAAGAAAACGGGATCGCCGTAGTGGATCTCAACGGTGTTGGGGACTTGGCGATTTATGTCGACGGAGCGGATGAAGCGACCCATCACCGGCATCTGATCAAAGGCGGCGGTGGTGCATTGACGCGCGAGAAAATCGTCGCACAAGCCAGCAAGCTATTTATCTGTATCGTTGATGACTCCAAGATCGTCGATCGCCTGGGCAGGTTTCCCTTACCGATTGAAGTAATCCCCATGGCGCGGAGCTATGTCGCCAGGGAGATGGTCAAGCTGGGTGGCCGGCCTGAACTCCGCCATGGATTTACGAGCGATAACGGTCATCAGATCATCGATGTCTATGACCTGGAGATCCGCAAACCCATCACCCTGGAAGAGACCATCAATCAGATCCCTGGCGTCGTTGGCAATGGCCTGTTTGCCCGACGTGGGGCGGACATCATCCTCGTCGGTGGCGACAAAGGTGTGGAGAGGTTCGACTAGGTGCGGTGCAATGCCCCCACTACGCCGTCCCTGAGCGCGGACCATTCATTTCTTTCGGCTTTTCGTCATCCTCGTCCTCGTTGATATACAGCTTGCAGAGAATGAGGCCCATTTCAAATAGCAGCCATACC
>DAOWDI010000205.1 GCA_030639105.1 Gammaproteobacteria bacterium
CTATCGTTGCACCCGGAGCAATAATGATCGCGACGATTGCGTCGACGCCATCTAGACTGAGATCATTGGTCGTATCGCCGGTATCACTATTTATCGGGGTCGTTAAAAAATTACGATGAGAGTCGGCAACCGCGTACCATAATTCGGATCCGGATGCATCTTCAGTGCGACCACTATCGAGTGTCGCAAATGGAAACCGGCCAGTCGTCTTGTTCGTACCACCCAATACGCAACTTCCTGCTGCCGTGCCATCGCCTGTTAAGTCTGGACAAGGCAGCCGACCCGGCCCTAAGTTTAATGCGGGTTTGTAGATGGCATAGTTAATAAGCGCTCGCTTCGCCGCCATAAGAGCGGCCCGTGTCACTGCTTCGTCGTTTCTAGAAGTGGATACGCCGACATTCAAGGCCCGCAACATGACATAAGACCCCGCCGCCAGAATGGCCAGTATCAGGGTCAGGACTATTACGCCTTGCTGCCTGCGTCGCGTTATCATGCCTTGCGGTTGAACCTGGTTGTGTTTGCCGATCCGGCAACCTGGAAGAAAATATAGCCCACGCCGCCCCGCCACATCGTCAATAAAGTCACAATTCAACCACGGGCCTCAAGGACCGCTCGATTCATTTGTCAGTGCGGGCGTCTCGTAGGCATCCGTGGTCCTCGCCGAATTCGGATCGTAGGACTGACCGGGCCTTAGAATAACCGGCATCTCGTCATCCATCGGGGTGACGCTGATCCGCCCGCCGCGCAACCGCGCGCCGGCGGGTATGATGCCGCTCGCGGACAGATCGCCGTCGTAACTGTTTTCGCCATTGATCCACAACGTCGCCCGTCCCTTGGAGCGGCGCACATAGCCATCGACCGTAATGGTCAGTTTGGGCTCATCGGGCGCCGCCTCGACCAGATCCGTAATGGTTTCGGGCTCGGCCTCTATCACCTCGGGTGCGGGGGGCATTTGCTCGGCGGCGCGACGCGCCTGTTCAAATGCGGCCCGCTCCGCTGCGGTAAAGAACAGTCGTCCGATATCGGCCGTTGCGGGCATGGGCCCGATCATCAATATGAGGCACAGCCCCACACTCGTGCGAGTTATCGATCCAATCATAACGATAACTTCCGCTCGCCCTTGAGATCGATCGTAAACCAGGTCAGCCGGCACGCGGCCATGATCGCCGGGCGCATAAGATCGAAATCGGCATCCTCGTTGACCCGGTCGGCCTCGCAGTGCGACACCGAGTAAAGACCTTCGGCATCACTATCCAATGTATTCAACAAGCCCAGCAGATCACCCTCATGCAGCAGGCCGAGGCTCAGTACCATCTCGCTTGCATAGATATTGAATGCGCCGAGATCGATCCGAAAGGCCGGTATATATACCGACTGTGAATTGACCTGGTAGTTGATTTCGGGAAGCCGGATCTTCTCGCCCGCCGTGCGCAGCGATTCCAACCAACTGAGGCGGTGCTCAGGGCCCAGGATCCCCGACCGATAGAGCGCCGCAAACCGGGGGTAATGGCTCTCGATGATCCGCTCTTCCTCGTCGACGGCGAGATACTTGCGGCTAATGTCACGAAAACGCGCATGGTGATTGCGGTATTCCGTTTCCATTTTCTCGTGGAAATAATAGCTCGCGCCGAGCGCGATACCCCCGATCAGGAGACAGATCAAAAATACGCTGATGGCCCCGCGCAGGACCGTCCAATCAACTTTGCTTTGTGCCATAAGGCAGCCCCAAGACTACTTTCACCGCGAACTTCGCCTCGGATACGGCCGCGGCCTTCGTCGCGGTACCGCTTAGGTTGGCCTCGGAGGTTACGTTCAGCGGATATTCCAGCACCTCAACGGCTTGGATGTCAGGATGCCGAGCGAGTTCCGCCGCCAGTTCGTCAGCTTGCGCTATCGCGGCACGATAGTCCCCCGAAAATGCCTCCAGATGCCCCTTGAATACAGCGATATGGTAGTGCGAGTATTTTGGGTCGCGTGCTATCAGCACGCCCTCGGTGACCCTTTTTTTTCGTGAATTGCTTGCGTCCGTGGCGTTCGGATCGACGGCAAAATACCATTTGACATGGTCGAGGCGTACGCTCGGCAACGCCTCCAACACACTACTGATGAGTTCAAAAATCGGCGCCGGGTCACTTTTGTAATGACGCAGGGTCTCGACGAGGTCTACCGCCGTCTTGATGTCGCGCGGTTCTACCGGAGTCGGCGGTAGGTTCCCGCGCGCCATCGTATAACGCGCCTGATAAAAATTTGCCTTCTGCTCGGCATCGAGCGCCTGTTGCTTTAGCGATACTCCATCAAGAAAATTGAAGCCGCTCCACCCCATGCTGGCTACCAACAACACGATACCGGCGGCAATCAACCCATTGCGCATGCGGTGCAGCGAAAAATACCGGGTCTCCTCTTCGTTCGCATAGTGGTTTTTTGGCGCCGCATCGAGCAGCAGCTGGTTAAATATCACGTCGCTGTAAGCGGTTGCGAGCTTGCCCTTGAGACCCAGGTGCGCCGCCACATCGACCACGTCCATCAGGATAAAGCGCTCGTCATCCGTATCGTGGCAATGCGGCTTAAGCTCGTTTAACCACTCCCCATGGCTCAGAATGTAGATTTCGAGCGGGCCCTTGCGCGAGATGAGTGCGAGACTGTTGAGATAACGGCGCAGCTTTTCGAGTTCGGCCATCAGGTGCGAGGCGTAGGGCACCGAACCGATCCGCGGCATTTGCGCGAGGCGGCTGATCTTGATTTGCCGGTCACGGAAAAACGTCTGCCTGAGCCCGCTCGCCCGCTGGACGCTGAGCAGAAGAATGTTCGGCCCCCGCGCACCGATCTTCTTCAGCAACAGCTGACTCAACACCGGTAGCGAATAGATCCCCGCAAGCGGGATCTTTTGTTCCCGGATCGGCTCAACCCAGGGTAGGATGATGTCCGCTTTCGTGATCGCCGTTAGCAGGACCCTGTCGTCCTTACGACCCTCCGTCTCACGGCCCTGTATGATCGCATGGCAATAGGTCGCCCCACGAAACAGGCGCGCGAATTTGCGCTCGAGTACAGACTTGCGATCGGACCCGAATACGTGGGGGATCACCTCGTGGCGATATTCCTCTTCGACGATGTCGACGAGTAGATATATCGGCGCCCGAGGAGTCTGATCCAGACAGCGAAGGAAATTCTCGCGCCCTGCCTCATCGGCGGAAAATTCATAAGCCTTGTCCACCTGTCCGTCGTGGCACTGATACAGCACGGCCTTGTCCGCCGTGATCAGCAGCGACCGCTTTTCGCCGAGTCTAAAACTTGATTTGAGTGAAAAGGTCATATATCGGCCCCAATACCGATGCCATAATCCACAAGATCAGCCCGCCCAGCACGATCGTGATCCCGGGAAGAATCATCGCCTGCAAATTCTCGATCGACTCTCTGACATCACGGGTATAGAAGTAACTGACATTACTGAGCGCCTCCTCCAGCGCGCCGGAATTTTCGCCGACGCGCAGCATGCGTACGACGAGCGGTGGGAACAGCCCGGTTGACGCGAAGCTTGCGCTGATGCCGCCGCCGTCGGCAATCATTCGGCCCGCATCGTGCACGGCCTGGCGGATCGCTTTGTTGCCGGCAACGTCTTCGCTGGTGCGGATGCACTCAAGGACCGTTATCCCTGAGGAATACATAATCGAAAATACATTACAGACACGCGTTACGATGATCTTTTTAAGTATCGGCCCGATGACCGGCAACCGTAACTTCCACGCATCGAAGCCCTGGGCGAAAGCGGGGTTTGTCCTCATCGCCGCCCACACACCGAACCCGACGGCCAACGGGGCGGCCAGGATGAGGTACCAATAGTCCTTGAACAATGCCGACGTCCAGATAAGCGCGCGCGTCTGCAGTGGCAGTTCCTGGCCCATCGTCCGCAGGAATGAGGTCAATTGCGGTACCACATAGAGCATGAGAAAAAACAATACGGCTACAACGACCACCGAAACGATGGCTGGATAGGTGAGCAGTTTCTTGGTCTGCGCGGTCTGTTCGTCCTGCCACTTCAGATTCTCGATCAACTTCTGCAGGACTTCGCCGAGCCGTCCACTCTGCTCGCCGGCTCGGATCAGGCTCACGAACACCGGACTGAAGACCGATGGAAAGTCCTCCATCGCGCCGGACAGGTTCTTACCGCCTTCGATCGATTCGATCATGGCCGCGGTGACTTCACGCAGGTGCTTATTGTCGATCGTGTCGCGCAGATCGGATAGGCCTTCCAAGATTGGCACACCGGCGCGGAGGAGGTGCTCGAGATGGAAGCAGAACGTGATCAAGTCACTGCGTCTGATGCCGCGGCCGGTGACATTTTTCTGTTTCGACTTGAGCTCTTTGTAGTTGATGAGGTCGAGCCCGATGCGGCTCAGGCGAGTTTCGAGATCGGCCGGGTTAGCCGCATCGGCCTTACCGCGAAGTACCCGGCCCCGATCGTTGATCGCCTTGTAGCGGTAGACCTCCATCAAACCACCCGCCCAGTCAGATCAACCACGCGAGATACCTCATCGATGCTCGTCTGGCCTTCGAGTACGCGCTGGACCGCAACCTCCGCCAATGCCTTAAAACCGTCCTGGCGGGCGGCGTCCGTGAGTTCCCGCTGGGTCGCGCCGCGCGCGATCAAGTCGTCCATTTCACGATTGAATTTGAGCAACTCCATCAACGCGACGCGGCCGGCATACCCCTGATGCTCGGCGTGCTGGAATTCCTCGGCCACACGGTAGATAAATCGCCCGTTATCCTCCGGCACCAGACCGAGGATCCGCCGCTCTATTGGTGAGGGATCGTAGGACTCCATGCAGACCTCCTTCAATTTACGCACCAGTCGCTGGGCCAGAATGCCGATGATGTTACCCGCCATGATATCCGGTCTGATACCCATATCGATGAGCCGCGGGATGGCGCCGAGCGCGGAATTCGCGTGCAAGGTCGAGAACACCTGGTGCCCGGTCATCGCCGCGCGAAAAGCCATAGCCGCCGTATCTTCGTCACGGATCTCACCGACAAGGATGATGTCGGGATCCTGTCGCAGCATGGAGCGGACACCGCTGGCAAAATCCAGACGGACGGCCTCATTTACCGAGGTTTGACGGATCATGCCCATCGGATATTCGACCGGGTCTTCCAGGGTCATGATATTCACGGTCTCCGTGTTGAGGTGACTCAGAATACTGTAAAGCGTTGTCGTCTTGCCGCTGCCGGTCGGACCGGTCACCAGCAGCAGACCCTCGGGACGGGCGACCATCAGTTTCAACAGGTCGAGAATGTCTTGCTCCAGCCCAAGCTCGCCGATCGGTACGATACCCTTCTGGCGGTCAAGCACGCGCAGAACGATGTTTTCGCCATGCACGGTTGGGAGTGTGGGGACACGAAAATCAATTGCGCGACCGGATAGAGAGAGCCCGATCCGCCCGTCCTGCGGCGCACGGGTCTCGGCAATATCCATCCCCGACATGACTTTGAGCCGCACCGCAATTGCGGACCAGTAATTTTTGTGCAGACTTCGAACTTGACGCAGCACGCCGTCGATGCGGTAGCGAAAGCGCAGAAAACCCTCCTCGGGCTCGAAATGGATATCCGAAGCGCCGCGCTTTACGGCGTCCGCTAATAGTGCGTTGACCAGGCGCACGACCGGCTGACTGTATTCCTCGCTGTCGGCCTCCAGACTTTCGTAATCGATCTCGCCCGTTTCAATTTCCTGCAGGATACCGTCGACGGATAGCTCGAAACCATAGAACTGGTCGATCGCCTTTTCGATTTCGGCTTCACCGGCCATCAAGGGGACGATGTCAGTATTACCACCGAGCAGGGCCGCTATTCGATCCAGTGCGACGACGTTAAACGTATCCGCCATCGCCAAGGTCAAGCGATTACGATTCGCCTCGAAGGTCAAGGGCAGAATATGAAAACGCCGCGCCAAATCCTTGGGGATGAGTTTTATCGCCTCACTATCGACAACGACCTTGGAGAAGTCCGCCTTTTGCTGGCCTAGCGCGCCGCCGAGCACATCTAAAATGATCGCTTCGGTGGCAAACCCGAGGCGGACCAGGATCTTACCCAGATGATCCCTGTTCTTCTTCTGCTCGATGAGGGCGATGCGGACCTGGTCCGGACTCACTACGCCCTTTTGAACGAGCAATTCGCCAATGCGCAAGGTTTGCTTTGAGGAATTCAAGCGCGGCTCCCCAGTGGGTTAGCGAGCCGCGGCGCTGTTGATCGCGTGGATCCTCGCCAGCGCCAGTGCCGTGTCGAAGCCCACACCTTGGACATCCGTCAAGGTGAGTGCCGCGCCGTAATATTTCGCTGCCGCCTGGCGCTGCCCGATCCGATCCAGGCTGACTGCCAGGTTGTAGTTGTAATCAGGATTGGTGGGGTGGTTACGCAGGGCCTCGAAATATGCCTGCTGTGCATCCGCCCAACGATGGTGCCGCGCATACAGATTGCCCAGGGTGAAAAAGATATAACCGGCGTTGACACCTTCATCGAGGAGCATCTTCAAGCGGCTTTCCGTCACCTGATCCCCAGCCCCGCTTTCGATCGAGAACAACGCCGCGTTCGCGGTCGGATTGCCAGGGTCGCGTTTGATCACCTGCCGGTAAAGCCGATGGGCCTGCGCAAGGTTGCCATCACGCAACTTCAGTGCGGCGATACCGAGCAGTGCGTCACGCTGTTCAGGCCTTCGGCTCAACACGCGTTGATAAAGTTCCTCCGCGCGCGCGTAGTCGCCGCCGACATAAGCCGCGTACGCCTGATTTAGCTCAGCACCCGTGCCGCCGGCACCATCACTGCGGGCGATACGCACCTCGCCCGGGCGAATGCCGAGCCGCGGCGACGCGGGTGCCCCCCCGGCACCGGTGGGCGTCAGCGGTTCGGCCGCGGACGGACTCGAGGTGAGATCGTCCGCCGGCGCCGGTGGGCCGGCCATCGCGCTCAGCGCACCAGCGGTATCCTCGATGCCGCTTTCAATGACGGGTTCGATAGTCACGATAGCCTCCGGCATCGACTGGCGCGCCGGCTCGAGCTCGACGATCGGTAGCGCTTTGGGGCGTAAGCTTTCGACCTCCGCGGCAACACTCGGCGATGGAATTCTAACCGCCTTCGGCGCCTGTTGAAGATAGTAGATCCCGGCGCCCGCCAAACCGCAGCCAATGACCGCCACCGCGCCCCAAACCATGGCGCGTTTCGACGCTCCACCCGGCCCGGCATCGAAAACCGTCTGAGCCGTCGTCAGGGTTGCGGTGATGCTCGAGGCGATCCGCGGCGTGCCGGTGTCCCCCGCCACCGACGGCAGCCTCACGGCGGCCTCGACAGCCCCATCGTTGAGCTCCAAAGGCTCGAGCGAGAGTTCCACCCCCTCAAGGTCGTCGCCTGCCGACTTCGGTACGGTCGCCGATGACATGGCCGCACCCGCTCTGGGCTCTGCAAGCTCACGGTCGCCCGCATGCCGGAGCTCCCGGGTAGCAGCGTCAGCGGCGGCCTCGCCGGTGGCAAACTGCTCGATCGCAACGCCGGGATCGGCCGTTAAAGCCTGCTTCTTGTCCGCCTCTGCCTTGCGCAGTGCATCCATCAAGAGACTCATTTGCCTGCTCCATTCGACGCCCGGATCAATAGCTCGGGCTGCTGGTACTCAGAAATTGTTGATAGCCCTTCAGGTCCGTTTCAAGATTCGGGTCGTTAACGACGACCGGCCGCAGGAAAATCACGAGTTCCGTTTTGCGGCTGGTCATCTCCTCAACATCAAAAAACAGATCGCCAAAAAACGGTATTCTCGATAGCCCCGGCACTGATCTATTCGCCGTTCGGATGTCGTCCTGCATCAAACCGCCCAACACGGCGATCTGACCGTTGACAAGGCGCAGAACCGATTCCATTTCACGGACACGAATCACCGGCACCGTGCTGCTGACACCGGTAGCATTCTCGGATTGTGCCGCAAGTTGGACGGCTGGATCTGCCACTTCCGCGACCTGTTGTGAAATGGTTGGTCTAATCGTCAGGGTTATCTCGGAATTGGCCGAAATCTGCGGCGTTACCGCCATCACTAAGCCGACCGGCACGGATTTGATATTCGAAGAGAAAAAGGTTCGGCCTTGCGCATTGTCCGTACCGTCTTTGTCGAGCACTTCGAGCTGGAAATAGACAAGTTCTTCGACGACCTTCAACATCGCCGTTTGATTATTCAACGCCATCATGCGCGGGCTGGAAAGCACCCGGGTGTCGCCGAATTCACGCAGCAGACGCACGGTGACGTTGATTAAATGGCCATTGGCGTCCGGGTCGCGATAGCCGAAAACAAACGAAGAAATAGCATTATCGATCACGCCCTCAGTCACCGCGCCGAGCAGATCCGAGTTCGCGAAGCCGCCGGACTCTTCGGGCGCGAGGAGTAATCGCCAGTCTACACCGGCCTGATATTGATCATTTAAGATGACTTCGACGATGGTCGCTTCGATCATCACCTGCCGGCGGGCATTGCGCAGCACGTGATCGATAAAGCTCTGTATGAATTCATGTTGTTTTGATGTCGCCTTGACGTTGATAACACCGGCTTCCGCGTTGAAGATGACAGTGTCTGAAATCTTATCGCCCTGATTGTTTTCGGTATCGCCGAGGATCCCCAGAATATTCGTATACAGCGTCTCCCAGAACCGATTGTAGGTGGTCGAGGTTAATCGCGTCGCCGAGGTATTGTCACCGCGCCCAGAACCGCCGCCGCCACCCGCATCAGCGCCGCCCTCGCCCGTTGTCGCAACCTTCACCGCGACGTTGACCGTCGTATCGACGTCTCGGGAGAGATTGACATAACCCACCTCGTAGGTCCTAAAATAAGGTTCGTCGGGCGAGATCAACACGTGGCTGCCGTTGAATTCGTAACGCAGGTCGACCTGGTGCGCGATACGATTGAGGATCTGCATCATGGTCTGGTCGATGGCATTGAGCGTCACCTCGCCGGCGATACCGGGATGGATATCGACGTTGACCTCGGCATCGCGCGCGAGCGCGAAGAGTAATTCGCGCACCGGTACGTTGTTCACGACAACGGTATAGCGTTCACTTTCGGGCGCCGGTTCCGGCGGGGGTATAAACGGCGTTTGCTGGACCACATCAGGGATGTCCGGCAGGCTAGTTGATGCGTTGCTCAGGTGCCCCGTACTCGGTGGTAGGGCTGGTGGCTGCATCTCGGCGCACCCCCACAGTACAGTCAACAGCACGACGCTCAGAACGTTCGATCTCATTGGGGGCGCGTTTACCCTTACCTTGCCGGCAGTCTATTGATAACCTAAGATAACAGATTATATAACTATTACAAGTATATATATTAATTGATAATTTTATATTATAGATAGCGCTGACCAGAATCCTGCGGACAAGTACCGGCTAGCCAGCTCTTTGCGCTTTTAACTCTTATTCGAACAGTTTGATCAGGTTCTCGGTGGTGAGGACCGGCGAGGTATCCATTTCGAGCGCGTCCAGCGAGATCAAGCGCCCAACCGCTAAGGGTTGGGAAGGCAGTGGCGGCGATTTTGCGAAAGATGCGGTGCGCTCTAGTGTACGATCGCCGTCAGCCGCAATCTGGTCCTCTTTACCGGGCATCTCCAGGGCCTCAACGGATGCTGTTGTCAGCGCCGCCGACGGCAGGCTCGGAGCAGCGATGGCAGGCACATCGGCGAGCCTTGCGGGTAGGCGTTGGTTTATCCACCAGGCCCCAGTCGCAAGCAGCGCCACCGCGATGGTCATGCCGGCCCCCAGTACCGCGGGACGATATCTGGCCGGGCCATCGAACTCACAGTCCTTGACGGCCATGCGCAGGTGGCGGGGCTTGACGATACGATCCCCGCGCGAAAAAGCGGCCAGCAAGGACTTGTCGGCAAGGATATTGATGCGCCGCAATATTCCTTCAGAATGCCTTTCCAGCACCCGGATCGCGGCTGGTGTGAACAGATCATTGCCACGGAAACCACTGGTCCGGATCCGTATATTGAGGTAGTCGCGAATTTCAGCGCGGTTCAAAGGCGTTAAATCGAACGCATAGGTGATACGCTCTTTCAATTGACGGATTTCGTGCAGACGAAGTTTGTCATTCAGTTCGGGTTGCCCGAACAACACGATTTGGAGCAACTTA
>DAOWDI010000213.1 GCA_030639105.1 Gammaproteobacteria bacterium
AAGAACGGATCGGTGCGCGGCGCGGCGCCGCCATCGCTGAACAAGCGAAAGACGCCCTCCTCCGCGGTCTCACCGAGCGACTCGGGGAAGGGCGCCCCGACGGTTCCGTCATCGAACTCGTCGACCAGGGTGACATCGCCCGAGAGTTCAAAACGGTCCAACGCCCATTCAAAGGACGCCTCAGCATTGACAAACACACACAGGCTCGTCGCAACCGACAAGATGATCTTTGCATATCGCATCGTCATTTCTCCAGTTCGCAGGATTCAACTCTGCGTTATTGCATAACAGGGAAGCCTAGCCGATCCGCCTTGCCGTGAAACCGGCTCTCATCGGGTAGCTGATCACGTTTTCGCATAGCCGATCCCGTTCAGGCCAACGCTGCCCGGCGCATGAAGACCAGTGACACACAGCCGGCGGCGAACAACAGCACGGCCGGGGGCAGCGGCACCGCCGCGCCAACCAGGGGCTCGGTTACTATCGACCCGTCTGTCGTCAGCGTGAGCTCGAACGGCGGGTCGAACGTGCCGTCGAATATATTTGCGGCAAGTGTAGCCGTCGATTCCTTGAAGGGGATCGCAAACTCGATGTCTATCGTCGTATCGTTCCCCGCCAAGGCGTCGGCATTCGATTTCATCAGGGTGTCAACCGCAAGGAGCACCTCCCCGACCTTAGGATTGATGGAGATGTCCAACGCCTCAAGCGACAGGATGTCGGGACCGCCCATGCCGTTGACGTCGACGCCGAGGTCATACTCAGCAGCGCCGATGGATGTCGTGGCGAAGGGGAAGGGCACGAAAAAAAAGCTCAAGGCTTGGCTCAAGGTATAGGGGCCACCCGCGTTCACGGAGAACTCAAGCGGCTTCGTGCCCTCCAACACCAGCGGGCTCGCGGTTGCGAAATCGCGGCCCGGATCCGGATCCACATCGGTCAGCGAAGCATCGAGATACAGCGAGTAATCGCCCGTCAGTGACAACAGCGTCGTGGCGAAGCTGAATTGGGCCGTACCGTTATCAGCAAAGCTCGTCGAGTAGGAATCAGTCGGATCGTCGATCACGATGTGCATGGACCCCATGGAGACGAACGTGGTCGATTCGGTAAGCGTCACCTCGGCGAGTGCAAAACCATAACCGTCGACGGTGTCAGGTAAAGCATTGAAAGGGTCGCTGACCAGCGGGACCGCGACCGGCGATGACGACGTGAGCGTGAGATCCGTGACCTCGGTGTACAGGTTGATCGTCGTTACGGCACTCAAGGCGGCAGGAGCCGCGATGATCCCAATGACAAGCGCCAGCGCGCGCAGCTTTATATTCATTTCCCGACCCGTATGTAGCAACCCGAGATCGCGCATCCCGGCCGGGATTATTCAAAAATAATACCGAGCGCTGACGAACTCCCTAGGCTGCTTCTTATTCAAATTTATAATTGTTTGCATTAGAGATTAAATAGACCTGCATTGCTGATGTACAGTTCGCATATTCGACATATTTCACAAAATTTTACACTTACACGCGCCAGACGAGCCACCGATCGTTTGCACCATCAACCGGTAGCGCAGAACCCAATGACCGCTTGTGCGTTCTCGATACTCGCGATGTGCCCGGCGAGCCTCATGCGAGAGTCATCGTCGAGGATGGTGAGCACAGGCACCGTCACCTGCCCGTCATCTTTGAGCGGTACCCGAAACGGGCCTTTGCCGTCGAATTGCCAGCCCTCGTGAGGGCTGCGCCTCGTAGCGGGCGCGTTGCTTTGGCCGTTTGCCGGTGCGCGGCCGCTTGCAATCAACGGCTTAACCGCGGCTCGACGCTGAATTGCCGAAGTCAGGCTAAAACGAAAGTCCCGCTTTTGCCGGCCGGCGAAGGCGATTGGTGATATTCTTAATCCCGCACAATAGCCGAGCGTCACGGTCCAGTATAGGATCCCCCGCATGGAGTTCGTGGATTACTACGAGGTAATGGGTGTCGCGCAAGACGCCTCGGGGGACGATATCAAAAAGGCATATCGACGGCTCGCGCGCAAGTATCACCCCGATGTCAGTGCCGCACCCGATGCGGAACAAAAATTCAAGGCGGTGGGGGAAGCCTACGAAGTCCTCAAAGACCCCGAAAAACGCCAGGAATACGATAAACTCAAAAAATATGGGGCTTTCGAGGGAGACCAGTTCACACCGCCGCGCGACTGGCGGTCGAGTGCCGGCTTTACGGAGGGCGGTTATACGGAGGTGGACCCGGCGCATTTCAGCGATCTGTTCGAGGCTATTTATGGGCGTACGGGTGCCTTCCATGGTCGTCCGGCTGGTCCAGCGCCCGAATTCACCCTGCGCGGTGAAGATATCCATGCACGAGTTCCGATCACACTGGGTGAGGCATATTGTGGGACAACGCGGACCTTCTCCGTGCAGATCCGCCGCATTGATGCTCGCGGCACACCGGTGCCCGACAGCAAGACACTGAAGGCGGCAATACCAGCGGGGGTGGTCAACGGACAAAAAATCCGCCTCAAGGGGCAGGGTCAACCGGGGATCGGAGGAGGAGAAAACGGCGACCTATTCCTCGAAGTGGAACTGGAACAGGATCACCGCTTCGCAGTCGATGGACGTGACCTTACTCTCGTACTGCCAATCGCTCCCTGGGAGGCCATCTTAGGTGCAAGCATAGACGTCCCGACCCTTGGCGGGGGCGTAAAACTCACCATCCCCGCCAATGCCAGCGGGGGTCAGAAGCTCCGCATGAAGGGGAGAGGCCTGCCGGGCCGGCCACCCGGCGACCAGTACGTCATTTTGAAGATCGTCGTACCGCCGGCAAAATCGGAGAAAGACCGCGAGCTGATACGACGGATGCAGGAACAGATGTCGTTCAATCCACGCAGCGAACTGGCGGCCTGACGATGACGGACATCGTCTCGGCAACGGAACTCCTCGATGATTCAACACCCTATGGATTGCGCGATCTGTGCGACATCTGCGCGGTACGCGCCGAGTTCGTCGCCGAGATGGTTGACGCCGGGATACTAGAGCCAGCCGGGTCGGCGCCATCACATTGGCGCTTCAGCATCCAAGCTGCTATCCGGCTACGGAAAGCCCAACGATTGCAGCGTGACCTCGACGTTAATCTCGCCGGCATTGCATTGGCCCTGGATTTGCTCGACAACCTCGACGCGATGCGCGAACGCATACAGACGCTCGAACGGCACCTTGCACAGCTGGCCGATGCCGGGTGAACACGCAACGGGAACCGTCGACCACTTTGTGCTCGCCGATCTCCTCATGGGACGAAAGGCC
>DAOWDI010000274.1 GCA_030639105.1 Gammaproteobacteria bacterium
ACCGACCGATTAGTGTCAGGTAGCCTCTAAACCACAAACTAGGTATTTTCGATAATACCAAATCGGGTCTTACATCAGTATTCAGGTGCCCAAGATGCAGCCTTCGTCGTATCTCTTTAGTGGCAACGCCGCCTTCATAGAGGGTCTCTATGAGTCCTATCTCGAGAACCGCGATTGCGTCTCCGCCGAGTGGCAAGATTACTTTGATCGATTACAGGGCGAGCTGACGCCCGGCACTCGAGACATCTCGCACGCCGATACGCGCAAGCGCATGCTCGAGTACGCGCACACCGCCAATACCGGGACAGTCTTCGTCCCAGCACAAGCGGCTGACGGAGACTCCACCAAACAGGTATCGGTACTGCAACTGATCGATGCTTTCCGCATTACCGGGCATCGCCAGGCAAATCTCGACCCCCTGAATCAGTACGAACGCCCGCATGTTCAGGAGTTGGATCCCGCCTATCATGGGCTAGCGGAGGGCGACATGGATCAGATATTCAATACCGGATCCTTGCACGGACCGGATGCGGCGCCGCTGCGCGAGATCCTCAATATCGTCCGTCGCACCTACTGCGCAACGATCGGCGCCGAATACATGCACATCGTCGACACCGCGCAAAAGCGCTGGATCCAGCAGCGACTCGAACCGTCGCTCGGAGATCCAGCATTCAATGCACACAAGAAGCGCCGCCTCTTGGGCTGCGTGATCGCCGCGAGCGCCCTGGAGGAGTACCTGCACACGAGATACGTTGGCCAGAAACGCTTCTCCCTGGAAGGCGGCGAGTCGGTCATCGTGCTGCTCGATCAACTGGTCGCGGACTGTGGCCGCCAGGGGATCAAGGAGATCGTTCTCGGCATGGCTCACCGCGGTCGATTGAATGTCCTCGTCAATATTGTCGGCAAACATCCCTCGAAACTATTTGACGAATTCGAAGGCCGCGGCCGCGAGGCACGCTCTGGGGACGTCAAATACCACCTGGGCTACTCCTCGGATATCGAAACGCCGAACGGTCCGGTCCATGTAACGCTCGGTTTCAACCCTTCCCACCTGGAAGTCATCGATCCGGTCGTCGAAGGCTCGGTCCGCGCGCGCCAGGACCGGCGCGGAGATATCGAGCGCAATTCGGTGTTGCCGTTGATCATCCACGGCGATGCCGCATTCGCCGGCCAGGGCGTGGTGATGGAGACATTTAACCTGTCGCAGACCCGCGGGTATTCCACTGGCGGCACCGTCCACGTCATCATCAACAACCAAATCGGGTTTACCACCAGCGATCCGCTGGATTCGCGGTCGACCTTGCACTGCACCGACGTCGCCAAGATCGTGCAGGCGCCGATATTTCACGTTAACGGCGACGACCCCGAGGCCGTCGCCATGGTCGCCCAGATCGCCCTGGATTTCCGGATGGAGTTCAACAAAGACGTCGTTATAGATGTGGTCTGCTACCGCAAACACGGTCACAGTGAGGCCGACGAACCAGCCGCCACCCAGCCGATCATGTACCAGCATATCCGCAACCATCCGGGCGTGCTCAAGATCTATACCGATAAGCTGATGGACGAAGCGGTGATCGGACCGGGCGACGCTGAAGACATGACGGCCAAATATATCGCATCTCTTGACGACAACGCGGTGGTCTCGCGACCTTACGCAAATGTTATCGACACCCTATTCCGGATCAATTACGAGCCCTATCGCTACGCAACGTGGCGCGACGAAGCCGATACGTCTATCGGCCGCGAAATGATCGAAGAGCTGACGCGTAAGCTAACCACACTGCCCGAAAGTTTCGAATTACACCGCGCGGTCAAAAGGATCTACGGTAATCGTCTTGCGATGGGGCGCGGGGAAAAGCCGCTCGACTGGGGCTTTACCGAAACCCTGGCCTACGCCGCACTGCTGAGCGAAGGCTACGGGGTACGGATCTCCGGGCAGGACAGCGGACGCGGCACATTTTTCCATCGTCACGCCGTCATCCACGATCAGAAATCGGGAGACACCTTTCTACCGCTGCAGCATCTTTCGACCGACCAGTCCAGCTTCCTGGTGATCAATTCGACGCTGTCCGAAGAAGCCGTATTGGCCTTCGAATATGGCTATGCAAGCGCCGAACCCAAGGCCTTGATCATCTGGGAAGCTCAATTTGGTGATTTTGCCAACGGAGCACAAGTCGTGATCGACCAATTCATCGCGTCCTGTGAAGAGAAATGGGGGCGCTTCTGCGGACTGGTGATGTTCTTGCCCCACGGCTATGACGGCCAGGGCCCGGAGCACTCCTCCGCACGACTGGAGCGTTATCTGCAATTATGCGCCG
>DAOWDI010000086.1 GCA_030639105.1 Gammaproteobacteria bacterium
AGCGCTGTCACCCGCGGATGTGGACTATGTCAGTGCCCACGGCACGTCCACCGTGCTCAACGACCGGACCGAGGCCAGGGTGTTGCGCCGGATCTTCGGCGCGCGCTGCGACCGCATCCCGGTGACCGGACTCAAGTCGATGACCGGCGCATCTTTAGACTCAATGGCGCGAGCGGCAACAACCTTAAATCGGTTGATCTCGAAATTCCAGTCGGGTTGATGACTTGCGTCACCGGGGTGTCCGGATCGGGCAAGTCCACTTTGGTGAACGATACCCTGTATCGCCTGACGGCGCGCGAACTGAACAAGGCGGCACACGAGGTCGCCCCTTATAAGGACGTCCATGGTTTGGAATTTTTCGACAAGGTTGTCGATATCGATCAAAGCCCGATTGGCCGCACGCCACGCTCTAACCCCGCAACCTACACAGGCTTGTTCACGCCGATCCGTGAGTTGTTCGCGGCGACGCCCGAAGCGCGCTCACGTGGCTACAAACCAGGGCGTTTCAGCTTCAACGTGAAAGGTGGGCGTTGCGAAGCTTGTCAGGGCGATGGTGTAATCAAGGTGGAAATGCACTTTCTGCCGGATGTCTATGTCTCGTGCGACGTGTGTAGTAGTCAGCGCTACAATCGCGAAACGCTGGAAGTAATGTACAAAGGCAAGAGTGTCAGTCAGGTTCTCGATATGACCGTCGAAGAGGCCTTTGGCTACTTCGAAGCGATACCCGCCGTCTACGCGAAACTGAAGACGCTGCTTGAGGTTGGGCTGTCGTATATCCGCCTCGGTCAGAACGCTACAACACTTTCCGGCGGTGAAGCGCAACGCGTGAAACTGGCTCGGGAACTGTCAAAGCGGGATACCGGGAAGACACTGTACATCCTGGATGAACCGACCACCGGCCTGCACTTCCATGATATCGAACAGCTATTGAAAGTGCTCATACGATTGCGCGACCGCGGCAATACCATCGTGGTCATCGAGCATAATCTCGACGTCGTGAAGACGGCGGACTGGGTCATCGATCTTGGACCCGAAGGCGGCAACGGCGGTGGTGAGATCGTGGTCGTTGGCACCCCCGAGGATGTTGCCAGGCATCCGACATCGTATACGGGGCAGTATCTGGCGCGTCTATTGGGGCGGTGTTTCGCGCAAGACAAACCACGGCGCTCCGCGCAGTCCGCATAATTCCACGCCAAAGCGTCCCGGCCTACATCGCGAGTTGGCGGCCAAGGCCGAGACCGAACAACAGGATGACCGGGATTTGCGCGAGAAGTTCGACCGTGTGTACGATGACGAGGTCATAACCACTGGTATCCAGCGTCCGGTCCAGCCAGTCGCCAAACGCCTTGCCCCCGATACGTGCCAGGCGATGGGCGAAAAACGACAGGCAAATCATCATCAAGACGACATCGAGGCCAGGCCAGAAGGTAGCGGTTGTCACCCCCAGGTAACTCGTAAGCCAGTAGAATACGTAGCCCGCCGCAAGGCTGCCCTGAATCGGAAGTACAATTTGTGGATTGCGTCCCAATCCGGGGATCAGTGAGGCGAGAAATCCTGCCAGGAAGAGCACGCTGATTACCGTGTTGATTTGTGCTTCGTCTCCCCGTATCAATTCGCCGATCCCCGGTGCGACGTTCAGTCCGAATAGGGCGGGGTAGGCGATATAGACGAAGACGACCAGCATCACTGCGCGCAGCAGCGGTGCGAAAAATTGATCCCAACCCCATTGAAATGGCGGGTTGGTTTCAAATATGTCGTGCAGCCATGATTCGACGAATGGCTCGGTCATGGCCATCAGGCCATAGACCATAACGGCCACGAGGACATCGGGACTGGTTATGACGTTCATAAAAGGCACAAGGCAAAACTAGATCGCATCGGGATTGGTTTCTCATGAAGTTAAGTACAGAAGCGGCGTGGAAAGATAACATGCGCCGGCGGCTTGCCGCAGGATTTCGTTGTCGCCCGCGCTTTGCGCTTGCGGTGTGCAATCGAACTCGCCTCTAAGTCATAATGGCGTAGGTTATCTCGCCGTTCGCAAAGGAAAAATAATGTCAGCGCTGATTTGCGGCTCGTTCGCCTACGACAACATCATGGTGTTCCACGACTATTTCAAAAACCATATCCTCCCGGATAAGATCCATATCCTTAATGTATCTTTCCTGGTTCCGCAAATGCGGCGCGAATTTGGCGGTTGTGCCGGCAACATCGCCTACAATCTGAAACTGCTGGGGGGCGAACCACTGCCGATGGGTGCGGTCGGTGGTGACTTCGGTCCTTACGCCGCGTGGATGGATGAATGCGGGGTAGACCGGACGCATGTCGCCCAAATCGATGAGGTATTGACGGCGCAGGCGTTCATAACGACCGATCTCGACGACAATCAAATCACCGCTTTTCACCCGGGCGCGATGGATCATGCCGCCGTCAATAGCATCACGGACGCCAATGGCATCAGCGTAGGAATTGTCGCGCCGGACGGGCGAGACGGTATGGTGCAGCATGCCGAGCAGTTCGTCGAGGCAGGCGTACCGTTCATCTTCGATCCGGGTCAGGGTATGCCAATGTTCGATGGGAGCGATCTCAAACGCTTCATCGAGCAGGCAACGTGGGTAAGCGTGAACGACTATGAAGCGGCATTGATGCAGGAGCGGACCGGCTGGAAGGCCGCGGAGATCGCCGCTCACGTCGATGCCTTGATCGTTACCCGCGGCGGCGACGGTTCGATGATCTATACGGCTGGCGGCGCCATCGAGGTCCCGGCCGCGCCGGTTTGTGCGATCGTCGATCCAACTGGCTGCGGCGATGCCTATCGCGCCGGGTTATTGTACGGGCTCATGCATGAGCTCGGATGGGAAACCACCGGCCGGGTGGCATCGCTGTGCGGGGCCATCAAGATCGAAAAAGCCGGGACGCAAAATCATACATTTTCGCGCGAGGATTTCGCAATGCGCTATCTCGAGGCGTTCGGACAAACTCTGTGCTGGTAGCGGCGGACTGGTCAGGGTCTATGCGTGCGGATGTGGCTGCCTAGCGGCGCGTCGATGCCGTTTGATGAGCGCGGCGCCATGCCCAAGGAGCCGCAAAATCCGAGCGCCACAAACCCCTTGCCCGAGAGCGTGCCAGCACCTCGTGTGAAATGTAGCGGTCGCTATATCTTCTATAGGCGAGCGCCATGCCTTGGGCAACCAGCTTCGCGTTGATGTTCGTGCCGTCTTTGAAGCAGGTTGCGAGCGCTCGTTGGTAAGCGTCCCGCTCGGTCCACGTACAACGGACGGCCGTTTGTCCCAGCATCTCGGCCAGTGCCTGGGTCGCGCCGCGGCCGCAGGCCCACTCGTGGC
>DAOWDI010000188.1 GCA_030639105.1 Gammaproteobacteria bacterium
AGGGCGCCGTCGCTAACGGGGTTGCCGGTATTCTGGCCATTTGTGGCGGAAGTTGTGCTTGCAGCACCTGCCACGCTTACATTGACGAGGCGTGGATAGAAAGAGTCGGCCCGCCGAACGAAATTGAGGAGTCAACCTTGGAGTTGACAATGGACCGCCGCCCCCAAAGCCGTTTGACCTGTCAGATAGTGATGAGCGATGAGTTGGATGGCCTCATCGTCCAAGTCGCAGATAATGAAGGTTGAGGTTCACCTCGCGAGTGTACCGAGTTCGGTGCACCGCCGTCATGAGATTGGTTTAGTCCGCCCGAGCGGATCGATGTATGCGGCCCAGAGGTTCTGAGCCTCCACCTCAAAGGCCGTAAATTGGAAACCAATGAGGTATTCGTCCCCGCACGGATCAGCATAACGGGTTCTGCCCCCCCCAACCGTAGCCAGTTCCGTGTGCCGGGTAGGTGGATTCTTCGAGGCATCCTACCTTCTTGACTTTGTTGCATGCGCTGGAACTCGGGATAGCGCATTTGTGAACAGCATAGCTGTACGCCGCCAAGCGCTACATTGGTGGTTACTATCTTGAGTCCGTCGATATCGACGTCGAGTTACCGCGAATAACGCGGCGAACGGCGTGATTCTGAGCCCACGATGTTTTTAGCCGGCTGATGTGTGACCTTGAAGCACACTAACATGCGCAGGGTGCCTTGTATGTATTTGGCTACGCGTCGGCAATTGTGTTAATAAATGTAGCCGCGGGCGTCCAGCGGCACCCCGCGGGGGTATGTTGTTATCTTTGACCGAGAAGACGGAACGCTATGATGAACGAATTGCACGAGTTCCTCCTGTCTGCCGCATCTTACCGTGTGCGGATTGGCTTAAACCTAAAGGGTGTCAAGTATCAGTCGGTAGCGGTTTCGCTAGTTACTGGCGGCGGCGAGCAGCACCTGCCCGAATATCGATCAATCAATCCGCAGGGCATGGTTCCGACCTATTGTGACCAAGATATAACTTTGAGTCAGTCGATGGCGATCCTCGAATATCTGGACGAACGATTTCCGGAGCCGGCCTTTTTGCCCGGTGACATATTGCGGCGCGCCCGTGCCCGGCAGTTGGCCCAAATAATTACATGTGATATTCACCCGTTGACTAATCTGCGCGTGCTTGCTTACCTGAGGAGTGTCTTCAAGGCGGATCAGAATGCGCGCAGCACGTGGTTTCGCCACTGGCTGCTTGAGGGCTTGGACGTATTGGAAATTTGGTTGACGGCCGAACGCGGCGGGTCGAAATATTGCGTTGGTGATGCGGTATCAATGGCTGATATCTGCCTGGTGCCACAAATGTATCAGGCGCGGCGATTCAAGTTGCTGTTGGATGATTTTCCACGCCTTTGTGATATCGAGTCTGCCTGTATGGAGCTCGACGCATTCCGAGATGCGGAGCCGGAGCAGACTGGGTAGCCGGCCGACATCGTTGCAATAGTGCAATCCACCGCAAATATGGCAGCCAGGGCACTTACCGGTCCGCGTGCGATCTCGAGGTGGACATGATCCGGGTAAACCCGGAAAACTACCGGTATCTCCCGCCAGTGTATGGCGGGATCAAGGCCAACAGCATTGGGGGAGTGTAGTGAAAGAAAAAAACATCCTGATTTGCGTGCTGACATTGCTGCTGTTTGCGTCCCTACCAGCCGTGGCCGCCGAGGTTGACCAGGTCATCAAAGTCGGCGAGCAGCGTGTGCACGAAGGCAAGGTCGCCCAGGCCGAGATCGATAAGCTCGGCGAGCAGACCGGTGATATCGAGACCCAATACAAACACGTCATCAAGATTGTCGATGGCTTGCAGGTTTACAACAGATTGCTGCAAAAGCAGGTCGATAATCAGATGTTCGAAATGAATGAGCTGGCGAGTTCGATCGACAAGGTGTCGCTGATCGAACGCCAGATTGTGCCGTTGATGGTGGAAATGCTCGATTCCCTCGAAGATTTCATCCGCCTCGATGTGCCTTTTCTCGAAGAGGAGAGAGCTAAACGGCTGGCGAGATTGCACAACATGATGGAACGTTCGGATGTGACCTCGGCCGAGAAATTCCGCCGTATCCTGGAGGCCTACGAAATAGAGAACGAATATGGCCGGACGATTGAAGCGTACAAAGGTACGCTCGAAGTAGCCGGCAAGAACCGTGAAGTAGATTTTCTGCGCGTCGGCCGGGTTGCGCTGCTGTATCAGACCGTAGGCGGCAAACACACCGGCGCGTGGAATGCGGCGGGCGGGACGTGGGACGCGCTGGCGCCGGAGCAGTACAAACAGGATGTTGCGAAGGGCTTAAGGGTCGCCCGCAAACAGGTGGCGCCGGATCTGCTGGTCCTGCCGATAGCAGCCCCGAGCAGAGAAGGCCAATGAAATATCGATGGCTTATCGCACTGGTCACCGCACTCATCACGGCCCTCGTTGCGGGTCCACTCGCGGCCGCCGAAGCGCTCTCGCTGGATGATCTCCTGAAAACGGTCATGGCCGGAAGGACCCAGGACTCGAAGGATAACGCCGTGCGGATCGCGGCGTTCAAGTCAAACAAGGCGCATCAGCAGAAGCTGTTGGCCGAAGCCAAAGCCGAGCGCGCGGCTGAGGAAACACGTTCGGAGATGCTGGAAACCGCATTTGAGGAAAACGATCTCAAGGTTGTCGACCTGGAGAATGCATTGAAGGAAAGGCTTGGCTCCCTGAAAGAGTTGTTCGGGGTTCTGCAGCAGGTCTCTGGTGAAGTCCGTGGCCAGTTCGAAAATTCATTGACGCAGGTACAATATCCGGATCGCACTCGGTTCCTGAGCGAACTCGTGCGGAAAATGAGGCAGACCAGCCGCCTTGCATCGCTCGAAGAGATCAGACATCTATGGTATGAGCTCCAGCGCGAAATGACCGAGTCGGGTAAGGTCGTTAGATTCTCGACAACCGTGATCACCGCGAACGGCGACGAGGCGCGGCAGGACGTTATCCGGATCGGCACTTTCAATGTCATCTCAAAGGGCAATTATCTACAGTTCATACCGCAGACGGGGCGTCTGCTCGAACTTGGGCGTCAACCGCCACGGCGCTATCTGGACAAGGCTGCCGGGCTGGAGGCGGCATCTTTTGGCCTCGCACCGTTTGGCCTCGACCCATCGCGCGGACAGATCCTGTCGCTGTTGGTGCAGGCGCCCGATCTGCGCGAGCGCATCGACCAGGGCGGGGTCGTCGGTTATGTCATCATCGGCCTTGGCTGTCTGGCGCTGCTCATTGCGTTGGAACGCCTATTGACCTTGACCTTCACCGGTATGCGCGTGCGCAGGCAGGCGCGCCAGACGGACAAGCCGGGCCAAAACCCGCTTGGCCGCATCCTGCAGGTCTATCACAACAATCCTAAGGCGGGTATCGAAACCTTGGAACTCAAGCTTGGCGAGGCGATCTTGAAAGAAATACCGAAGATCAACCGCATGCTCATGTTTCTCAAGATCATCGCGGTTGTCGCTCCGCTCTTAGGGCTGCTCGGGACGGTCACTGGTATGATCATTACCTTCCAGGCAATCACGCTGTTCGGTACTGGCGATCCCAAGCTCATGGCTGGCGGCATCTCGCAGGCGCTGGTCACCACCGTACTCGGCTTGTGCGTCGCTATCCCGACGGTATTACTGCACACGCTCGCGTCCAGTCGCGCGCGACGGCTTAACCAGGTTCTGGAGGAGCAGGCCGTCGGGATGATCGCGGAGTACGCGGAGCGCCACCAATCAACCGTCTGATCGCCGCTCATGGAGACGCTTTTCTATCAATTTCCGGCACTCGAAGCGATCCGCGACTTCTTCGAGTTGGGTGGGGACGTCTTGCTCCTTATCGGTGTGCTGACGCTCGTGATGTGGGGTCTGATCTTTGAGCGGCTGATATACATTGCCTCACAACATCCGCGCGCGCGGCGTGCGGCGCTGGCGCAGTGGGAGGCTCGCGCGGAGCGTACCTCCTGGCACGCCCACCAGATCCGGGAGCTGCTTATCTCAAGCGTTTCCCAGGAACTGGAGCACAGGATGACGCTGATCAAGACCTGCGTGGCCTTGTGTCCGCTCATGGGGCTGCTCGGGACTGTCACCGGCATGATCAAGGTATTCGAGGTGATGGCGATCTCGGGATCAGGCAATCCACGTTCCATGGCAATGGGTGTGTCCAAGGCGACCGTTCCCACGATGGCGGGGATGGTTGCGGCTTTGTCCGGCGTCGCCATGAGTGCCTATCTGCGGGTCAAGGTAGGTCGCGAAAGGGCGCTGTTGGGTGAACATATGACGATGGACCATTAATCCGCTTCGGGGTAAGGACCATGACCGAACGACCGATTACAGGGGAGCAATGATGCGACGTATACTGGCCAGGGTGACTGCTGAGGAGGACGAGTCCGCTATCGATATCACACCGATGCTGGATATCGTCTTCATTATGTTGATCTTCTTCATCGTCACCGCAACGTTCGTGAAAGAAGCGGGTATCGATGTTAACCGGCCGGATGCGGCGACCGCGGTTAAGCAGGAGACGGCGAATATTCTCATTGCAATTGATGCGAATAACGAGATCTGGATCGATCGCCGGCGCGTCGACTTCCGCTCGGTCCGCCCGAATGTCGAGCGGCTGCACGCCGAAAACCCTCAAGGGTCGGTCGTGATCCAAGCCGACAAGGACTCGACAACGGAAACCTTGATTAAAGTGATAGATGCCTCCCGTTCCGCCGGCGTGTTCAACGTCGCCATCGCGGCACAGGAGCCATAGCGCCGAATGTCAGTGGTGAGCACAACCGGGATCGTGGCGAAAGATCCGATGATGATCCCGCGCCTGATCGTGGGCTTAGGTCTAGGTGCCGCCATAACACTGATCCTGTTCTGGATGATGCAATACTTGATCGCGACGGCGGATCCTGGTTTAGACGAGGCCAAACGCGGTGTGCTGGTCGATTTTGTCCGCCTAAAGAAGAGTGAGGTCATCGAGCG
>DAOWDI010000175.1 GCA_030639105.1 Gammaproteobacteria bacterium
AGTGCTGTTTAAGTTCGGCGGTCACTTCGACATCCGCCAGCGTGCGCGCCACCCGTTCAAGCGTAGAAGAGATGGATGCGTCGACGGGATCCCCAGCCCGATCCTTAAGGCGGTACTTGCGCTCCCAGATATCGAGCGATGCCGGCTGCATCCCAACTTCCAGCACGCTCGATTTCGCCACGTAGGGTGACAATTTCCTCATCAAACCAGCTCCTTAAATAGGCGGTTAAGCCGGCGCCAGGGCCGCGGGCTCGGGCCTGCTGCCATTGTCGCGCATTTCTGCGCCCATTGGGGATATTTTAAAGTGGTTCAGGTGGGTTCTAAAATATTCTTCGTAAGAAACTCTCAGGCCGAAAGTCCGCGATCCTCGCAATTGCAAGTATTTGATCTGGATCAATTTTTGCCCTCACCCCCCCCCGAAACTAGCCTAGCCACGCGAATCCGGCCGCTAGGGCTGGGGGAAATACCCTATGATCCTACCCATGGGTTCATTATACTTTGCCAGTGATAACACCTCTGGTATCCACCCCGAAATCCTCGCCGCTATTGAACGCGCGAACCACGGTTTCGTCACCGGCTATGGGGACGATCCCTTCACCCGGTCGGCCACGGTAGCCTTAGGCGAGGCGTTTGGAGAAAGCGCCGAGGTCTATTTTACCTTCGGCGGGACCGGCGCCAACGTCGTTGCCATCGCCTCGATGGCGCGTTCGTTCGAGGCCGTCTATTGCGCCGACTGTTCGCACTTGTGGTGTGATGAGTGTGCGGCGCCGGAGAAATTTTTCGGGGGCAAATTGGTTGCCGTACCAGCGCGATCGGGCAAGATCACACCCGCGGATGTGACTGCAAGCATGAGCGGAAACCGCGGTGTGCATCACGCCCAACCGAAGGTGATATCCATTACTCAACCGACTGAATGGGGCACCATTTACCAACCGGCGGAGATGCAAGCACTGGCCGAATTCGCGCATTCACGCGGAATGTTCCTGCATGTCGACGGCGCGCGCTTGTCAAATGCCGCGGCTTCCCTGGAGACATCGCTCGGTGCCATTTCGACCGATGTCGGTGTGGATGTATTGAGTTTTGGCGGTACGAAAAATGGCCTGATGGGCGGTGAGGCGATCATTTTTATCAACCCGGCGTGTGCACATAATGCCGGCTATCTGCGTAAACAAGCGACACAACTCGCTTCTAAAATGCGCTTCATCGCGGTTCAGTTCGAGGCATTGCTGAGCAATGAACTGTGGCGCCGCAATGCGTCGCACGCAAATACGATGGCTGCGCGCCTCGCCCGAGCGGTAAGCGCCCTCGATGGCCTCGAGTTGATCTGCCCCGTCGAGGTCAACGCACTATTTCCAAAACTGGATCCATCCTTCATCGAACCGCTACAGGAACACTGTGTGTTTTATATGTGGGACGAGCCGGCCTCGATCGCACGCTGGATGACCTCGTTCAATACGACCGCGGCCGATGTCGATGCTTTCGCAAGGATAATTCATGATGTCGCCGCGGATCGCCGCGGGTCCGCATCGACGACCAGGCAAACTTGATTGCGTCAGCACTTTACGTTCAAATCGGCCTGCAACACTTCCTGATCGTCATCGGTCGCGATATTCTCGACGCTATAGAAATCAAGTCCGAGTTTGACGTTTTTCATGAGCTTGTAGGTGAACTAGAATTCATGATCGCGGATCCCGGTCAGGCCGTCGAAGCGATCTGAGTCGGACAGGAAATCCGGCACGGCATTGGCTTGCTCAGTTTCTGAACCGTCGGGGAAGAGCTCACGATGACCGCGGCGGGTGCGGATGGAGCCACCTATCAGCTGCAGATGAGAAAGGGCGATCCGGGTTATTCCGTCTTGCAGCGGCGCACGCTCTTTGCGGAACGCGGCACGAAGCTCAAAGTCAAGCCGCTGCTTGCGGGCATCCGCCAATTCAGCGGAGAAAAGATCCAGTGGTACCTGGCCTCGGAGTTGCGCGATCGTATCCGCCAATCGGGCGTCTTGCCAGTTGGACAATCCCGGACCTATCGCGCAGTCGCGCGCGATCGATCACGGCATCTGGTCGAGCACGGCCTCAGCTTTCAGTGGGAAATCGCCAAGGGTAGCGGCCAACTGGAAAATGACACCGCCGAGATCGTGACATTCACGGCGCCTGCGCAACCGGGCCTTATGCATCTCAAGGTAACGGCGACGCAGGGTGAGATTGTCTGTGAGGGCGAAGGGATGGTTACCGTAACCGATTCGTTGCTGCCGGAATTGAAGAGCCCCGCATCGACGCAGCAGGGGCTTCCGGGATACACCTTTAAACGTGCGCCAGGCGAATTGTGGCGATCCCAATACAACGCCGATCAGAATGTCATCGTGGTTAACAACGGTCATCGGGACTTTATCTACGCGTCCAAAAACCAGGCATTGAAGTTGCGATATATTTGCCGCTTATTCACCAAGGAACTGGTGTGCAAGAATTTCCCCGCATTGTCTACGGAGCAGATTTTGGAGCGGATGATAGAACTCTCGCTTTACACGGAAGAAAATCTGAAATAGAAAAATGGCATGTTCATTGGTCAGTGTTGAGTGCATCGTTGGCCATTTCTATGGTTCTACAATACCAAGATCCTTACAAATTTTGCGCGCCATAAAATCTTTTATTTCGTTATGCCGTGGAACTGCTGCCATTTCTCCAGAATGCCTATTCTTCCATATGGAGTGTCGCCCGCCTTCTCGTAATAATTCGCAACCATATTTTGATAAATGACGAATCAATACGTTGTGTTTCATATTACTAATGTAATTTCTTCAAAATCGTTTGCAGCTTGCTCACGTGCTTCCTGGCAACGAAGTTCCAAGATATCTTTAGCGGCTTCTCTTAGACTAATAATCAATTCTTCTTTTGTTTTTTCCTGTGCATTGGCGCCTGGGACCTCTTCGACCCAACCCAGCCACCAATCGCCATCTTTTTTAACGATTGCTGTAAATTCTGCTTTCATAGCTATAACCTCGATTGAAATTCAGGAAGACTAATTTTTTTTGACG
>DAOWDI010000115.1 GCA_030639105.1 Gammaproteobacteria bacterium
CTCTTGAAATAGACCGCCGCGCCGTGCAGTGCGGGCGCGGAAGCGTAGCGGATCCGACGTTCGGTAACGTACAACATGCGCTTTATTTCGGTTGAGGAAAATTCGTCTACCAGACGTCCCTGCTCCATTCTCAGCATCATTTCCATCAACGCTCTGGATGTCGCGTAACTGGAGGTGCCTTGTACCTTCCTTTTGCCGGTGTGGGTGAAAAAACTACCCTGGCGGATCTTGCTCAGATCGAATCCATTGCGGGTTACCGGCGATTGAATAAACTTCGCCAGTTGTTCACTGAGCTCGGCCCTTGGGGTATTGGCGAAATAATCCTTGGCCGTCTCTTCGCTGATGGGGTAGTCACGTCCGAATCGGCTCAGCAGCATCCCGTGCTTGGTCAAGGTTGCGGCCGCCGCGTTGGAACTCGGCGACATCATCCAATCGACGAACTCCATTAGACTGCCGCGATCGCCTATTGCAAGCGGGCGCCGGATCAGTTTTTCATTCTCACGATCCCACATCCTGACGGTGTGATGATCCGAGATGATGAATGCGTCAGCGATGATCTGAGTATCCCGCAGGACCCGCCAGCGGGCATCGAGATCGTCAGGATAGAGATCAGCCAGCGCTTGGTAGATGCCGAGGCCGACGAGTAGCTTGCCGACGCTGCCGGGGTTGCGTGCTACCTCGCCGTTGACCTCAGCGTAGCGTGGATCATCCATATCGCTCAAATCGAGCACCGAGACGGCATAACGGTCGACGTACCCGCCGAGTAAGCCCTCGATTTGACGTTTGAATATGCCGTCAACGGGCGGCAGCTCCATATCCGGCCGCGACAGCAGGCGAATGTCTACCGCGTCGGTTGTCAACAAGGCACCCTTCGGTTGCTTGCGGCCCTTAATCGTTCCCGCTTCGATCCGCTGCATCACCTCGAGCCGGCCGATCCCCGTTCGCTGAAAGCCATCGATCGGATAGGCCTGGGCCTGTGTCACGCTCAGGATCAGCGCCGCGATGCAGGCGCTCATGGTGTGTGCGAGTGGCCCGATTATCGTGCCCCACCCCCACGGACGACCCTGCATCGCGATGGTGTTCGCTAATGTGCGCATAACATCTCCTCGTTTTCGTACACCTGTTGGCGCCTGCCGGTGTCGTCCGTCGATGAGTGTACTCATCATGGGATCTCGTCTAGCAGAACCGTTGTACCGGTACGCCGCGCCAGTGGCGCGTCCAGTTCCCGTAGCAGTTCATTGCCGCGCGTTTTGTCGTTGTCGAGAAACGGGCGGATCTGGAATAGCCTGAGTTTGCCGTCTAAGAACCCGAACTCGATATCCGCGGGTGCGGGATTGCCGCCCGCATCCACTACCGCGGGAAAACGCTCGGGTAGTTCTCTGGCGAGCGTGATGAGTTGCGCGATTTCGCCATTGACTAAAACACGATCGGCGCTGCTTACCGGCAGTTTGTCGATACCGCCGGTGAGATCGACTTTACGGCGGATCGGGGCCGTCGCCTCGGCCATGAGCCGGATGCTCCCGGTAACCGTATCGATGCGGATCGACTCGGCAGACTGTCCGTCGACCGCGCCGCCGACCCCTTCGTTGACCGCAACCGACAGCCATGCAGCATCACCGGTATCGATATCCTGTGTTACCAGCACGCCGGACTTTTCCGCATCGACGCTCAGCATCAACAGGACCGCTGGGTAGACATGTTCAGGTTTGTCCATCAAGGTTTGACGCCACGCGAATGACCGGGCGCTGAAGGGGGACGCCCATACCCGTGAAATCGCCTCTGTAATATTGTCGATCCCGACAACGTTGGGGACCGTAAGATTTAGGCCCGCCCCAGTAAAACCCGGGAGGTCTTCCACGTTGGTATCGCTGCGTACGAATACGCCGAAGGTCGCGTCTGGCCCGAACACCTCGATGAGTTTTGCGCGCAGCCTCGCCCGGAAAGTGTCGCCGGGATCGGCGTTGAGTATCGTGTCCTGAAGTCTTGCACGGAACGCTTCGGTCGCTTTACGCCGCTCGGCGCTGCCGGCTGTTAGATCCTCTAGCCGCCCATATTCATTCCGCATCCATTGAAACACGGTCTCGCCAGAGCCCCCCATCGGTTGGTCGAGGAGGTCCTTGAAGATGCCGAAAGGGATGGCGAGGCCTTTTGCGACAGCTTGCGGATAGTGGTGTTTCAACTCGCCCAGCTTTGCCGCCTTGGGGCCGACGATTCGGCCAGAATCGTTGGCGCGCAGTTCGCTCAAGGTCCAGAAGCGTCTTTCATCGAGGTTGAGTTTTGCCAGGTCCACTTCTATCAAGGGATGCTCGCCAGCGGCCTCGTCGTTGTCGGCAAAACTATCCGCGATGCTGCCGTCGTCGAGACTGATCTGTACCGACCCCGCCGGACTGACCGCCAGTACCACGGCTTTCCCTTCATGACGCCTGAGTCCCTCGAGCAGACGCTGGTCAACACTGACATTCGGGATCCCGAGGTTGCGCGCCAGCAGTTGCACATGCGACAGCGGATTGCCTTCGCCCGCGGTCAAGATGCCGGCGACGGGAGGCAGCTCGGAAACGGTTTGTGGCAGCAGGTAGATCCCACCGGTATCGAACTCGACGATATCGGCGCTGAGCGCGAGACGCAGCGTTCCCCGCGCAAGTCCAGGGTTGAGGCTGCGTAGTCCGGCACCGACATTCTGGCCGAACAAGTCGTTGCTGACACCGGCGAGACGATTAGCATCGCCAACGAGGCGATCGATCAGCGACGCATAGAAAAACATCGGACTACCGCGTAGGTGATCCTGAATATAGAGTTCTGCTTTCGGTTCGATTTGTCCGAGCTTTTGCATCCCTGTACCGAAGAATCGGCGTAGGGCCTGTGTGCCCCAATTCGGCACAAGCGCCAGGTAATCAACGCCACGTTTGTACTTGCCGACCACCGATGCCGAATTTGACGTTAGCAGATCCAACTCTGCCAAAGCGGCGGCTAGCTGGCGTTTAGAGAGCAACCCGGTGCCGTACAGGGCGCGTAGATTATCA
>DAOWDI010000020.1 GCA_030639105.1 Gammaproteobacteria bacterium
CCAATTCTCCGTCGGGTACGGTAATGTCCAGGTGGACCCAGTAAAGGCCTCCTTTGTGGCGGTGTTTGTGGGGCGCCTCGACGACGACGTGACATCCCATGATCCGATCGTAGAACTTCTTGAGTTTTTCTGCCCGTTCCCTGATCTTCGACTCCACGGCCTCGGAAGGGTCCATATGACGGAAAGTGATTTGCAGCGGTTTTTGCATTGGATTTGTCCCTCGTTAAGATATGGCTACCCCGGGGCGAAACATGCGGGGACAGAGCGACGGGCCAAGTATCTTGAGAGCGCTCCTGAGCACTATGATTACCTTTCCTCTCGTTCAGACCCATTCACGAAAGCTCAAAGCTGGTTGTAATAGTCTTTCGCCGATTGGCTGGCCTCTTCGAGCGTCGTGTAGCCGATATCACGCCATTCGGGCACGTCATGTTTGAAGATCTCTACCTGCCACAGGCCGGTAACAGGATCTTCCGCATACTCGGCAACCCACGTTTCTCCCAACTTTTCCTCGTACTTGCCGTCCTTGCGCCTCGCTGGGGTATCGTTCATTCTTGACCTCCCGCGCCTCTATGCCAGCGGTTCCTCATTGATAAACCCTTCCCCATGGTCATCCTCGGGCGCCTCGTCCGGGGTCAGTTTTTCCTGGCTACTGGGACGGAAATCCTCCTGCGGTTCCTTCCAGTCTTCGGGCAGCGTATCGGTAACATCGGTACCGAGATCATCCTTTTCTGCGATATCCAACGCGCCACTCCAGTTCTCCGGGGCTTCGCTGAGTTCTATATCGAGATCCCGCCACTCTTCGAGAGTGAACTCCTCGAGGTTGCCGTCGAAATACTGGACCTCGACGGTCTTATCGTCTTCAGCCAATGCGACAACGTAAAATCACTGGCCCTTATCTAGATGTGAGTACCATTGATCGACCAACGGATCGAATTCATTCGATATCTTCCACTCCTGCGTTTTTGCCCTTTTATAAATAAAGTCCCACCGGACCTCCAACCGCTGATCTCGATCAGAACTTGATTAAAGTCCTGCGACGACCCAGGATTGCTAGGTCTACATAGTCCGCTTGAGGAGTTTGCGTAGCTGGCCCAGCGGCCGTGTATTCAGCACGTCGGCTTTGCTCAACCAGCCGCGGCGCGCCTGGCCTATCCCGAAACGCAGATTGTCGAAGTCGAGCGTCGAATGGGCATCGGAATTGATGGCGACGAGCACGCCTTCATCCTTAGCCATCTGGCAGTACGTATCCAGGAGATCCAGTCGTTCGGGATGGGCGTTGAGCTCCAGGTAACAACCGCGTTCGCGAGCATGGCGAATGACACCGGCCATATCCACCTCATAGGCCTCGCGCGCCTCAATGATTCGGCCCGATGGATGGGCCAACAGGGTGAAGTGCGGGTGATCCATGGCCTTGAGGATGCGCCGTGTCTGCTTGGCCCGGGGCAAGTCGAACTTGCTGTGCACGGCGCCGACGACGAGATCGAGCCGTCCCAACACCTCATTCGGCAGATCGAGCCCCCCGTCTTCGAGGATGTCCACCTCGATGCCTTTGAAAACCCTTATACCTGTGAGCTTTTCATTCAGGCGATCGATTTCGTCTACTTGTCGCAGCAAACGTTTCTGATCGAGTCCGTGGGTCACTGAAAGCCGCTTTGAGTGCTCCGTAATAGCGAGGTAGCTGAGACCGTGGGCCGCCGCCGCTTGTGCCATTTCCTGGAGATCGCAGCGACCGTCGGTAGCCTTCGTGTGGCAGTGAAGGTCGCCTTTTAGATCGGTCAGGGTCACCAACGTCGGTAGGCTATCCGTCCTCGCTGCCTCGATCTCGCCGCGGTTCTCGCGCAGCTCCGGGGCGATGAAGCGCAGCCCTATGGCCTTGAACACCGACTCCTCGGTGGTGCCTGCGATCCGCTTACCCTTTCTGAACACACCGTATTCATTAATCTTGAGACCATGTTTCTGAGCGAGCCGGCGAACGGCAATGTTGTGCGCCCTGGAACCGGTAAAGTAGTACAAAGCCGCGCCGTGGCAGTCTTCGGCGACGACCCGCAAGTCGACCTGCAGCCCCGATCGCAGGTGCACGGTCGAACGGGTGTCTCCCTTGGAGACGACGTCGGCGACCTCGTCGTAACCGATGAATTCGTCCATCACGGCGCCGGGTTCCTGGGCGGTGACCAGGATGTCGAGATCGCCGACTGTTTCCTTACAACGGCGATAGCTGCCCGCAACCACGGCTTGCAAGACGCCGGGTGTTTGAGCCAGGTACTCGATCAAAGGTTCCGCGTATTCGGCGGCCGTCGCGAGCTTGATGCGTCGGCCCTTCTTTTGCAGATGAGCCTCGATAGCGGTTCGCACCTTTACCTCGATCTTCGCGCCGAAACCCTTGAGGCTCCGCAGCCGCCCTTTGCAAGCCGCCTGATACAGCTCATCGGTGGACTTGATGTCGAGTTCGTCGTAGATAATGCCCACTCGCTTGGGGCCTAGACCCGGGATCTTCAACAGGTCGGCCAGGCCACCCGGAATTTCCTGCTTGAGCGCCCTCAGGGTGTGAGTCGTGCCGGTGTCGATCACTTCTTGTATCTGGCCGGCCAGGTCCTTGCCTATTCCCGATAGTCGCGTCAGGTCCTCACCCTGTTCGATCAGCGCCTGCACATCGCGCCCTAGCGACCGAATGGTCCGCGCGGCATTGCGATAAGCGCGGATCCGGAACGGGTTGTCGCCTTCGATCTCGAGGAGATCTGCGATCTCTTCGAAGATGTCCGCGATCTCGACGTTATGAACCGGCATGGGTATTCCTCGAGCGTGCCTTGGGCCCTGGGGCAGCGAGGCTTTCCATCAGCCGCAGCGCATCAAACGGCGCCGCGCCTTCCGCATCATTATCGAGGTAGGCGTGCACGTCTCGACCTTCACCCAACCAGTTCTTGATACGCCGAGACCAACGCTCCAGCGAAGCGGCGCGATAGGCGGATGCGTAGGTGCGGGTATGCCCGTGTAGGCGTACATACACCATATCAGTCGTCACGCGATCCCATAAATGCCAGTCGGCGGCATCAGACAGAACCACGGCGATGCGATACCAATGCAAGCACTCGGCAATCTCGTCCTCAAACCAGGAAGGGTGCCGGAATTCGATGGCGTGACGAACCTCGGGCCAGGCGCCCAGCGCCTCGGCGAACCGCGATAGACGTTCGCTGTGCTTGGCGAAGTGCCCGGGGAGCTGCCACAGTACCGCAACGAGTTTGTCCTGCAGGGCCATGGCCCGTTCTCGCTCCAGCGCAATGGACTTGGCGGGATCGTTGAGTTTCTTACTATGCGTGAGATAGCGGTTACCCTTCATCGCGAAACGAAATCCCGGCGGCGTCTGCTCGTACCATCGGAGAAATGTTTCTTGCGTCTGCAGGCGGTAAAACGTGGCGTTAATCTCGATACCACTGAAGCGCTCACCGCAGATCGACAGCCACGCGCGTTGCGGTGCCCCTTCGTAGAATGAGTCGCGCCAATGCCGGTAGTCCCAGCCGCTGGTTCCGATATAACTGCGTGCCATCGTCCGCCCCAAGCATGCTCAGGCGATAAGTTCTAGTAGCCTAACGCAGGCAGCGATATCAGCGATTGATACAGATCAGTGGGTCGATGCGCACCACCGGTAGATAGTGATGCCGCACGTGCCGTAGGCGAGAGAGAGTGGCCAATCGACGCTAGGAGCCTGTACGGCATTGGCTGCGGGACGACCCGCCAAAAAAACGGGATCGTCCTGATCCCTACCCTGATTATATGGCTGTTACGATTCACCAGGTTAGAAATTAACAGTCACCATACTTGGTATGAATTGGTATTGTTTCTGTTGCAAACAATCAGGATCAGGTCTTGTCTTTTGCAGCGCCATCAAGTACCGCATCGTGGCCGAGACAGTCGCGCAAAGCATAGATATGAGCTGTTTAGCCTGAGAAGCGCTCAGGCACGAGACCGATGGCAAGTACGAGACAGCGTTGTACGAACTGGACGCGCCGCCGTAGCCAACGCACGGCGCCGAGCAAATCCAACGGGTCGCGACGCACCATATTGGCCGCGGCCTCGAGACTCGGCGCCTGCGCGGCGAGGGCAACGACCGCCTCAAGATCGTTGAGCCCGGTAAGCGTGCCGTCCGGCGGCAAGCCGAAGGTCGTTATGGCTCTCGGGACAATACCAGCGTGCAACGCGTGTCCCTGGCGGCGTTATACGTCCATAAGCGCCATGACTCGGCCTAAAGAACAGCCACTGTGAGGATGATTAGGGCGCCCAATCGGAATACGGCTATAATTAACCGCGCCGGCGGCGCGTGCGAGGTAAGACGAGAAGAATCGGGCATGAATGAGAATGGGCCACTGGGACTTGGACTTGTCGGATGCGGATCGTTCGGCGATTTCTGCATGGGCGCGTTTTCCAGTCTTGATTCGGTGCATCTGGCCGCGGTGGCTGATGTACGCGGGGAGGCAGCCGAACAGTTCGGGCGCAACTTGGGCGTGCCGGCTTTCGATGATCCGCTGGAATTGATCACGCGAGGCGACGTTCACATTGTGCACGTGGCCACCCCACCTTCGACTCATCACGCACTTACCATGGCCGCTATCAAGGCAGGCAAGCACGTCCTTTGCGAAAAGCCTCTGGCGACTAGCCTCCGCGACGCGGATGAGATTGTGGAGGCCGCGGTATCCGCGGCAGTGGTCGTACCGGTGAACTTCGTGCTGCGATACAACCCGGTATCGGAAGCCGTCGGCAGGATTATCGAATCCGGCGCAATGGGCAAAGTGCTCTCTGCCCATCTGACGAACTGCGCAGGGGACACGCCGTTAGAGCCGGCCCATTGGTTCTGGGACAAGAGCGTCTCGGGCGGGATATTCATCGAACACGGCGTGCACTTCTTCGACCTGTACTCCGATTGGCTGGGGCCGGGAGCGGTTATGTCGTCGCATCGCGAGATCCGCGAGGGCACACGGCAGGAAGACCGCGTGATGTGTGCCGTTCGTCACGATAGCGGCGCGGTGGCCACGCATTATCACGGGTTCGACCAAATGAGCCTGATGGACCGAACCGATCACCGGCTGGTTTTCGAAACCGGGGACGTCAGGGTGGACGGATGGATTCCGCTGAGCCTCACCGTGGATGCGGCCGTTGACGACGAGGCGGTATCCGCGCTGGTAGAAATCTGTGGAGGCTGCGACGTCCAGACATTGGAAACTTACGACGCTCAGCGCGGCGCAACGACCGGCCGAGGGAAACAGCGAAACGTCACCAAACGCATTCGCGTTGACTACTGCCCCCAGCCGGACAAGCAGTCGCTTTACGCCGAGAGCGTCCGGGCGCTACTCGCTGATCAGATTGCTTTCATCCGCGACAGGTCACACGCTCGCCGGATCACCGAGGCCAATGGTCGCGACGCCGTGGCTGTGGCCGAAGCTGCAGTGAAGATGGCCGAACGATCATAGCGCTCCCGGCGTGAAGCCATAGTTTGCTGAAGGTCATCGCACAATCTCCTTTTGACCTATTAGACCACGTGACAATGTTGCGCAGACCGGTTGAGACCGCCACTGTTTTCGGGGAGGTTGCTTATCGAATAATAGCAGTAATAGCAGGGTCAAATCTATTGATAATAGAATAGAAACAGATTGGCCTTAGTCGCTATATCGCGTTCTTTACGGATCGAATACGAAGATGCCTTCTACCACGTGATGAACCATGGCCGGGGGCGTCAGA
>DAOWDI010000055.1 GCA_030639105.1 Gammaproteobacteria bacterium
CACGCGGCAGATCAGCAGCGATCCCTCGGCGCATCCAATCGAACCAGATCGATGGGACTTCGGCGCCCGGGATGTCGCCGCTGCGCCTAAACCCGAGCAGCCGTTCTTCCGCGGTTTTGAGGCGGCAGTCAGGCCAGCGTCCGGCGTAGGCGCGTCTGGTCATATAGAGCAGATCGAGATGGAGCGGCGCGGCAAAAGGGTCGGCCATTCGTGCAAGCTGATAACGCGTCTTAAGCAGCGGGTGATCAAAACCCTTCCCGTTATAAGTAACAAGTGTGCGTGTACCGTCGAGAAAATCCTGCGCGTGTTTCAATAACGCAGCCTCACCGCTGACGGCACTCAAAAAATACTGATTAAGTTGCAGCACATCCGCCGTGATCCTTCCCAGCCCCAATAGAAAAACCAGGGTTCCAGTGCCGCCCGCGAGGCCGGTAGTTTCCGTATCCATGAAAACGGCATTACCCGCGGCGCCCCCGAAGTAAGCCAACGCGGCATTGATCGGCTCATCGTCGATCCGCGCCTGGCCGTGTCCGATTCCAAGCGGCATACATTGTTCAACGACAATGAGCCCGTCATCAACGATGGAGCCGCCGAGTTGCTCGGCGAGTTCGGCGGTAGAAACGCTTGGGTTAAGTTGAACGGCGGCACGATCACCGACATGGCGCCTGCGCAGATATTGCCGCGGCACGGAGTCCGGTTCAACCACCGAGTGGGGCGCCGTTGTTGCGCACGGCTCCGAACTCACTATATCACCCCGTTGGCGTCGAAGCTTAGCAATTAGCGTTGGCAACTCGCTCACGCGATAATTTCCCCGCAAGTATGGTCAGGACGGCACCCGCGACGAGCTTGGGCGAATAAGCCCCGCGCTCATCGGAGGCCAGTATGGGTCCGATGCACGCCGGGCAACCGTGAACACACTCGCATGCACCAACCATCTGGCCGGCCCGTGCAACGATTTGCTCCCGCATGTCAAACAGGGGCTCGGAGAGACCGATGCCGCCCGGATAGTTGTCGTACAGGAACACCGTCGGCGCGAATCGACGGTTTGGCGCATGAATGTCAACGGTTTCACCGCTGGCCGGCCTGATCGTACCGCGACCGCTGACCCCCACACTGGTAAACCAGGTCGCATCCGCGTTACCGACGGCGCGGCCTAAGTCATGGGGCTCCGACATGCTGATCAACGCCGAAACGAAGTGCATGGCATAAGCCGCGCCCAGGAAGCCGTCGAGTGCCTGCCACCTTGACGGAAAGGCTTCATCGAGAACCTCGGCAGCCAACTGCCACCAAACGGCCATAGTGTGCATCTCCTGATCGGGAAGCTCGACGTTGCCGTAGCCGACGTTCTCATGGGTGTAATAACGGATCTTTTTATAGCCGGAGACACGACGAATAAGATGAACCTCGCCGTGGGCGCAGGATTTCTCAGGATCGCTTGCCTCATCGAACTGGTCCAGGATCTTCAGGCGGGTATAGTCGATCGCGTCGGTATAGTAATCAGCTTCGGTCTGCCGCACAAAGGCCTTGCGGCCTGCCCAGTCGAGTTTCTCGACCTGCCAGGGCCGGGCCTGCATCATATAGATGGCGCCCTTATAGAGCGTCATGGCGGCACTGCTGTAATCCACTTCGGCGATCACATCTTTGCCGCCGTCGGTGATATCGATGACGACAAAGTTGCCTTCGGCGACGCTGCGCAAACTCACACTATTGGCCGGATAGCTGTCGGTCATCCAGTACCACTGATCCCCTTCGTGATGCAGGATGTTCTCTTCGGCCAGATAGCTGAGGAATTGATCAAGATCACGGCTCCCAAACCGCTCACCGTCCTTGAAGGGAAGTTCGAAGGCCGCACAGCGGATGTGATCCAACAAGATCAGCAATTGATCTGGATCGATTCGCGCATGCTCCGGTGCGGCGTCGATAAAGAATTGGGGGTTGCGTACGATGAACTGATCGAGCGGCAGACTCGTCGCAATCAGCACGCCAAGGGCCGATCGACTACGCCGCCCGGCCCGGCCGAGGCGCTGCCAGGTGCCGGCGATGGTGCCCGGATAACCATTTAAAAGGCACACATCGAGCGAACCAATATCGACCCCAAGTTCGAGGGCGGATGTCGCCACAACGCAGTCCACGCCGCCACCGCGTAGCTGCCGCTCGGTGGTGCGGCGCTCACTCGGTAGATAGCCGCCACGATAGGCCTTCACCCGTGCAGGCCGGCGTGGGTCCTTGTCGAAGGCATCCTTCAGGTACTTGGTGAGAACCTCGACCATCAGGCGGGTCTGCGCAAACACGATAGTTTTAAGGCCGCTTCTCACGGCGAGACGGGCGATGTGCGATGATTGCGACCGCGCCGAGGCACGGATCCCCAGATCAGGATTGACCAGCGGCGGGTTCCACAGGAACAGCTGTTTCGCACCCCGCGGCGCACCGCTATCGGTGATCGTTTCAATATTTTTTTCGTCGATGAGTTGCTCGGCCAGCTCGCGCGGATTGGCGATGGTGGCGGAGCACAAGATGAAGTGTGGATCCGTACCATAGAACCGGCAGACTCGTTTGAGGCGACGGATGACATTGGCCATGTGTGAGCCGAATACGCCGCGGTAGGTATGCATTTCGTCGATCACTACGAACCGCAGGTTCTCGAAAAGCTGCGCCCACTTAGTATGGTGCGGCAAGATCCCCTGGTGTAGCATATCCGGGTTGGAAACGACAATGTCACCTCGGGTGCGTACCGCTTTGCGGGCATCGCCAGGGGTGTCGCCATCAAACGTAAACGCCTTGACCTTAAGGTCACCAGCCTGATTCAAGGCGATGATCTCGGCGACCTGGTCTTGGCTCAGTGCCTTCGTCGGGAAGAGGTAAAGTGCTTTGGCTCGATCCTCGATCGCCGCCTGTAACACGGGCAGGTTATAGCAGAGTGACTTTCCCGAAGCCGTCGGCGTGACAAGTGCCGTGTGGGCGCCGCCGCGTATAAGGTCCCAGGCGCGGCGCTGGTGGCTATACAACTGGTCGATACCGCGGCCGCGCAGAGCCTCCGCGAGCCGAGGATCGAGTTCATCGGGGAATCCGGCATAGACCCCGGGGGTAGCCGGGATCCGTATTTCACCGGTGATCCTATCCCCCTGGCGCTCCCTCAGCGTACGCCCGAGTCGTTCGACCGGATCGGTGGTTGGCTCGTCGTGAACCAAGGATGCATCCCGTATTAATGGTCGAGATTTCCCCATTTGACGGTTCTCTATTTGTTCTCTACCCTAAGTTTAGAGAACCAAAGGAGAACAAACAACAGGATCGTATGGTCGCGCCACTCACACGCCGTCAGCAGGCGGTCTACGACTACCTGCGAGAGCATCAGAACGCCGGGCAAGCTGCACCGACGCTCGACGAACTCTGCGGCGCGATGGGTGTCAGTTCCCGTGGTTCGCTGCATAAGCACGTTCGGGCATTGATTGAGGCCGGGCTTGTCGAACCCATGAACCGCCAGAAGCGCG
>DAOWDI010000139.1 GCA_030639105.1 Gammaproteobacteria bacterium
CCCAGGCGCACATCGCCGCGATCCCCGGGTGCGAACAGATCCTCCGTGCGCCATTGTAGATAGCCCTGCAACAGCTCGGCTGGATTGACGATAGCGGTGCTGATCAGCGTGCCGGCATCGTCCAGGACGGCGCGTGAATCCATCATTTCGCCGGTCAAGGTGAACGGTCCCCGATGGACGACCGCCATTATCGTGGTGCGCATAACCAGGACCTCGTCGCCACCGTCGCGCGTCGCACGGAACTGCGAATCGAGCGTCTCGTACCGTGTCCGATGGGTGCCACTGAGACCCAGCCATGCGGGCAGCGCCAATGCGCGTTGCAGGCGCCACGGTCCGTCGCTCGCACCCGCGTCATCTGTGGCGAACTGCGCAGCCAATATGATAACAACATAATATATGAAGATTGTGAACTGCATCTATTATCCTTTTCTTTCTTATCTTCATAGGGATATCTAAGGATCATAAATGACCAAAATAATAAATAAAATATGTATTATTTTACATAATTGATAAAATCACAGGGTATGCTTGGCATACAGCAAGCGATCGCGAGGATGCTTACTGCCATGCGCGGCGTGCACAAGATGTTGGAATGATCAGGATGCGGCGCTCATGCAAGAGCTGCCGCCGATGGCCTAGGTCAACGTCTCTTGGACGCGCTGTGCAAGGTGCGGCAGCAACTCCTCACTAAACCATGGATTCTTCCGTAGCCAAAGATTATTGCGTGGGCTCGGGTGCGGCAGTGGAATGATGTCAGGGCCGCAAATCCGCCAATCGCGTACCGTCTCAGTGAGCGTGCCCTTACGGCCCTCCAGGTGCCAGGCATGGGCATATTGACCAATCACGAGGATCAGTTGGAGATTGGGCAGCAAATCCAAAAAGCGCTGCCGCCAAGCGGGGGCACATTCCGCGCGTGGCGGCAGATCGCCGGATTTGCCGCGGCCCGGATAGCAGAAACCCATCGGCAGAATCGCGAGGCACTTCGGATCGTAGAATGCTGCTGCATCGATCCCCATCCAATCGCGCAACCGGTCCCCGCTCGCGTCCGTAAACGGACGTCCCGAGGCATGCACTTTGGCTCCTGGCGCCTGCGCGGCGACCAGGATCCTGGCGGCATCGTTCACCTGAAATACCGGGCGCGGACCGAGCGGCAGATCCGCCGCACACAGCGTACAGGCGGCGGCTTCTTGCGTCAGCATGCGCAGAGGCGAATTCATGCACGCCCCGCGACCATCGTCATTGATCAATTAAGTAATGCAAGCCCTCGATATCCCGCAGCACGATATGCGACCCGTCGACATCGATGAGGCCAATCGCGCGTAACCGGTTCAAGATCCGGGAAAATGTTTCCGGTTTGATAGACAAACGCGACGCAACGACGAGTTTCGGCGTCATCAACTGTACGTCGGACGACTGTAGCGCTTCTTCCGGCAATTGCTTGAGGAGATATCCCACAAGTCGATAGGTTGCGTTATGCAACGTTAATTCATCAATCTGCAAAACGAGTTGGTGCAGCCGCTGGCTCATACTACCCATCACCTGGAAGCAGGTATCGGTAGAGTCGCGCAGAAACTCCCGGATCGCATCACACTTGAATCCGATCAATTCACTGGCTTCGATGGCCTGGGCGCTTACCGGGTAACCAGCATTCTCGCCCAGGAACATGATCGCCTCGCCGAAAGTCTGACCCGGACTCACGACGGACAGAACTTTTTCACCGCCATCCGGGGCAGCGCGGAACAACTTGATCTGGCCCCGACGCAGAAAATAGAAGTGAGTGCAACGTTCGCCCATGTCGAACAGCGGCTCACCGGCCTCGATGCGAACGACCCGAGCGGCACTGCGCACTTCATCGAGCTGCGCCTCGGTGAGAGAAGAACATATCGGGATGGTCTGCAGTTCCGCGCTACCGACTCGTTGGTTACTCATCTGACATCCGTATGGGCTTGACTGAGATCAAGGTAATACATTTGCGATCGGTTGGAAATATATAACACGTCTACTTCAGGTGTATTGGCGGACCGATCCGCCCGAGAGGTTAATTTGCGGATTGTTCTACTTGTTAGTAACGACTGCACGCCCTGCCACGCCGCGGAGCGGCTATGGTCGGCGCTGTGCACGGAAATGAACCTGACGCTGCAGATCGTAGGGACCGAACAGCACGAAGGTAGCGCACTCGCCCATCGCCTCAATGTCAATTCCGTACCCGCGTTGATCATTGACGATCGTGTGGTTTCAGTCGGCGTACCGGCGATCGAGGCCGCAAGGACGCTGCTCGCGACCCAGATCCCGAGAGCCTAATCACTGACGGAAAATCAGCAGGGCTTGGCGCCTAGGAGCCTGTCGATGAAATGGTC
>DAOWDI010000276.1 GCA_030639105.1 Gammaproteobacteria bacterium
CCAATATCGACTACACGGAAGTGACCGCCGGCATTCTGGAACAGTTACATAAGCGCGGCGTTGTCGCCGACGGTGATAAGGTGATCATTACGAAAGGCGACCTAGTGGGACATATTGGCGGCACCAATGGCATGAAGATTGTTACGGTTGGTGAATTCGTCGAGCATGTCGGGTGAGCGAATGAGTCGCGGCGCAAAGGGCACCCGCTAACGGCGCGTCGGGATCTCGAACCGGTATCGGCATCTATCCGGTTGTGGTGATCCGGTCCAGCGCTTCGCGGTATTTCGCCGCGGTCTTTTCCGCGATTTCCGCCGGCAAAGTCGGCCCTGGCGGACATCTGTCCCAATCGAGGGTTTCCAGATAATCGCGTACGAACTGCTTATCGAAGCTCGGCGGACTGATCCCAAGCTGGTACTCAGACTGTGGCCAGAAGCGTGAGGAGTCGGGTGTCAGTGCTTCATCGATCAACAGCAGCTTACCGTTATCGTCCGTGCCGAATTCGAATTTGGTGTCGGCGATGATGATGCCTTTGTCATGCGCATAATTTGCCGCCCGCGTATAAATCTCCAAACTGACATCGCGAACCCGCCTCGCATCGTTCTCCCCGATCAAGGATACGGTATGCGCGAAATCGATGTTTTCGTCATGCTCACCTAGCGCGGCCTTCGTCGATGGCGTGTAGATCGCTGCTGGGAGTTGTTCGGCTTGGCGCAATCCTCGCGGCAACGTGATCCCGCAAACCGCACCGGTACGCTGATAGTCTTTCCACCCGGAGCCGATGATGTAGCCGCGCACGATAGCTTCCACCGGTAAGGGGTTCAGTCTTTGTACGACGATGGCGCGGCCGGCAACCTGCGCACGTTCGGCCGGGTCGGGCATTACTTCTTCGAGCGGCAGGGAGCTCACGTGGTTATCGATCACGTCGGCCATTTGCTCGAACCAAAAATTTGACATTGCCGTCAGGATTGCACCTTTGCCGGGGATCGGATCGGGCAGAATGACGTCAAAAGCGGAAATCCGATCGGTCGTCACGATCAGCAGATGATCATCGCCGACGGCGTAGATGTCGCGAACCTTGCCGCGCTGAATCAACGGTAAGCTGGTAATGCTTGATTCGTACAATGGTTTCATTGTGAGTCAACTATTCCCGTCGCCGCGACAGCGCATTGGCGCAAAGCCCGCACCGAGGATGATGCAATCATGTTCAGGCCGCACGTTCCTGATGCATCAAGGATTCGATGTCGTCGATCTGCTTCGGCGCATTCGCGCTTAGAACTTCATGTCCGAGCTTCGTCACGAGCACGTTATCTTCAATCCTAATCCCAATATTCCACCAGCGCTTCGCCAGGCCTTTGATGTTCGACGAAAGATACAGCCCCGGTTCCACCGTTGTCACCATGCCGGGTTCGAACGTCCGCCACTCATCGACGAGTTTGTAGTCGCCGACGTCATGAACGTCCATGCCGAGCCAGTGCCCGGTCTTATGCATATAATACGGGCGAAACGCTTCCTCGCGAATGAGTTTTGATGCACGTCCCTTGAGGATCCCGAGATCGATCAGCCCGCGTGTAATTACCTCGACTGCCGCCTCGTGCGGCATGTTCCAGGTATTGCCCGGCTGGATCTCGGCGATAGCGGCCAGCTGCGCTTCCAATACGACCTCATAAACCGCGGCCTGATCCTTGGTGAAGTTACCGTTGATGGGAAACGTCCGCGTGATGTCGCTGGCGTAACAATCATATTCCGCGCCTGCGTCGATAAGCAGTAGATCACCGTCTTTGAGCTGATCCTGATTCTCGATGTAGTGCAGAATACAGCTGTTCGCGCCGCCGCCAACGATACTCGGATAGGCCGGCGATCGCGCGCCGCGCAGCATGAAGGTGTGCAACAGCTCGGCTTCGATTTGATACTCGTACATGCCCGTACGGCATACCGACATCGCACGCCGATGTCCCTCGGCGGTAATCGCCGCGGCGCGGCGCATCGCCTTGATTTCCTGGGGGCTCTTGTATAACCGGCTTTCGTGCAACAAATGACCGAGCGAGACGAACTGATCGGGCGCATGGATCCCGGCGCGTCCTTTAGCCGTCACGCGGGTGACCCAGCCGACAAGCCGCTGATCGAAATCAAGATAGCGCCCCATCGTGTAATAGATGCGCTCCTTGTTCTCTAGCAGCCCTGGCAGAATGTCATCGAGATCGGAGATCGGGAACGCATCGTTGGCACCGTAAAGCTCGCACGCGCCATTGAGTCCCGCACGGCGGCCATGCCAGGTTTCAGCGTCCGCGTCACGTTCGCGGCAGAACAACAGGAACTCTCCCTGTGGACGATCCGGTACCATTACCGCGACCGCATCGGGCTCGGGATAGCCGGTTAAGTAGAAAAAATCGCTGTCGGCGCGATGCGGGTAAAAAACGTCTCGGTTACGCACCCGCTCTGGAGCGGTTGGCTGGATTGCAATACCACCAATGTCGATCATGTCCATCAGGCGTTTACGACGACGGGCGAATTCTCGTTTGTCCATAATCTATTCGGCGCTAAGCCTAGTGGATGGTTCCGCCGTCGGGATCGGTATCGGCTATGAACCGTATTTCCTCGCGAAGCAGCAGCGTGCCCATGCGCGTGTACTCACAGAGTTCCATCAGCGCAAATTCGTTGCCGTCATCATCCGCTTCCTCCGGATCAATGCGGCCGATTTCCTGGAGGTCCTGTAAGAATCCACGACTGTCCTCGCTGAGTTTCTCACTCGCCCTAAACTCAGTGAGACCAAACCCCGAGAGAAAACCACGACACCATGAACCGAGCGCTTTAGTTCGGACCGCCAAAGCACAATCCTCTTGTGGCAGCAAGACCTCCAAAGAAAAATCATCCGCACAAAAACCGGCAATGGTCTCATTCAGCAATTGCGCAAGTGCGTGGCCGCTTCCGAGATCCGCCGGACTGACTGTGTCATGATACCCCATAGTGTGCCCCAGCCAAGCCGAAGGATCGAACTCCTTCACGCCACAAAGCATCCCACACAGTATGCCGTGGCATTGTGCCGCGCCAATGTCACAATCCATAAGCTGCAACGCGAATTCAACCGATTCATATAGCGATTTATTGGAAAGTTCAGTCATATGAGCACGTTATGAGGTCCATTATGATTATCCCATGCCAAAGGGCATCACTAAAGGGTGCTTCTATTAATTGCTAACGCCCGCGGATAATGACCATATCCGTGCGGACCGGAGCGAATTTGCCAGGCGGAATTGGCCCGCATACTCATGCGGTTGGCGGTTGACCGATGTTGGTGGCGGCTCTATATTGAGACTGCTCGGAGAGGATTTTAAGCAGACAATCGTACCGTTGCGGCATGACAGCAGACACAGAAAAATTAGAATTGGCGGCGCTCGAAGAGAGAGTCGACGAGTTGATCAAGAAGATCGAGAGCCTCGCCAACGAGAATGAAGCCTTGCGCAACCAGCAGGCGACATTAACCACCGAGCGCGCAGCCTTGATTGAGAAGACGGAACAGGCACGTACGCGAGTCGAAGCGATGATTGCGCGGCTCAAGGCAATGGAAACGCGTTCATGACTGAAGGCGTAAAACCAATTACCGTCACCATCCTGGATAAGGAATATATAGTCGGCTGCGCTGAGAACGAGCGTGAATCTTTATTTGCAACGGTTGAATTTTTGAATAACAAAATGCAAGAGCAGCGCGACAGCGGCAAAGTCATTGGCAGCGAACGTATCGCGGTAATGGCGGCATTGAATGTGACACACGAATATCTCGAGTATCGCCGCGACAATGAAAATATGAGTTTGGACATCGGTGCAGGTATAGACCGCATCCACAGCAAGATCAATAGTGCATTATCGGGAGGTCGGACTTTCGAGCTAACCGACGCCTCGTAGATTTGAAGAGGAATTAGATATGGTGTTCTCTGTGTTGTACGTGTACAGGCCGGATAATCCTTGAGCCTATAATCAATGTAGCCTTGGAACTGATCCGTCGGCGATGTTGCGCATGGCCGCAGCTTAGCGGAAAGCCTGATTCGCGGCGAGAGGTTCCACCTTGAACCTATGGTTCAAGTACACGGCCCGTTGCGGCATCGTGGAGAACACCTCTTCCCTTTTTCGGACAAGGTTGCTTTGATTGACCTTTGCAAGCAGCGGCGAACGCAAGGTGTCGAGCGATGGGACATTTCAAATCGACAGGCGAACAAGCATGCAACTTTGGTGTTGGGGGCGTGGTTGAATAGCTCGTGGGGCGATCATCTTACCTCAGACATTAAATCGAAAA
>DAOWDI010000095.1 GCA_030639105.1 Gammaproteobacteria bacterium
AAGGGACAACCATCACAACCCCTGAATCGAAATCCTTGGTCGATTGATTCCTTGGATGCGTCCGTTATCGTGGGTCTATACTGCGATGCAAAACTAACTTCGAGATGCCCACTATCCGCCAGTTTGGGCTCACGGAGTGGCTCGAAGCAGCGGGGCGATCCGCAATGCTACTGAACCCTTGATGCGATGAGCTGGGTCAATGAACCGGATATCATCGATGGAGCCGGCAACCTGATCTTCAGACAAGGTCCGCCACCAAGGTGCTTGGATCCAATCCTACTCACAGACGGTCCCCGCGCGTAGCCGGTAAACTGGTATGCGGTTATCGCTAGCCGTTTGGTAGACACAGGAAAAATCACCGAACCCGAGCAGAAACTGGTCGACATCACAATCGTGCGCGAGCAGAAATGAATCGATGCCGCAGCGCGTCAGATAGAACAGTTGGTCGCGTCGGACCTCACCCGTTGCGCGCAATTCGCCCTTGTAAGCGTAGCGATCCCGTAGCAGCCGCGCATTGGAGTAATTGCGCCCGTCGGTAAAGCTTTGGAAATTGAGCGCGATAAGCGCGAGATGTTCAAGGTCACCAACGATCGCCGCGAGGTCGTCGTCACCACTGATCGTGACGCCGACCCGCCCGTTGTGAGTGAGGAGTCGCCGGCGATCGGCAAGCCAGCGAGAGACCGGTACGATGATATCGCCGTTTGTCGGCAGCGGTGCATCGCCGGCCACCGTCTGCCAGCTATCCTCGACCGTTTGATTACGGCTAACCAGCTGCATTGACCGTCACCGGTTGCCTGCTGGTCTTGTCACGGTAGACCCGATCCTTAAATGGCGCGATACCAATCCGCCGGAAAGTCTCCACAAAGCGCTCGGACGCGACGCGCGCCTCTACATAGACCTCTATCAAATCACGGATGGCGTCGACGATGCCGTCTTTGTCAATGGCAGGCCCCAAGCGCTCACCGATCGCGGTATCATTTTCAGCCGATCCGCCGAGGGTGAGCTGATAAAACTCCCCCCCTTTCTTGTCGACACCGAGGATCCCGATATGTCCGACGTGGTGATAACCGCACGCGTTCACGCAACCGGACATATTGATCTTGATCTCACCGATATCATGCAAGTAATCGAGATCATCGAAGCACTCGTTGATCTGGCGGGCGATGGGGATTGTACTGGCGTTAGCGAGCGAGCAGAAGTCAAGTCCGGGACAGCAGATCAGGTCAGTGAGCAGCCCAATATTGGGGGTCGCGAGAGAATGGGTTTTGAGCTGCTGCCACAGTTCGAACAGATCGACCTCCCGTACATCAGGAAGCAGTAGGTTCTGCTCGTGTGTCACCCGGATTTCGCCGAAGCCGAATTGCTCGGCAAGGTCGGCGGCGGTATCCATCTGGGCTGCCGTCGCATCGCCCGGTGCCTGGCGGGGCGCCTTCAAGGACAAATAGACGGCGCGATAACCGCTGACCCGATGCGATGCGGTGTTATGGTCTACCCACCGGCGAAATGCCTTATTGGCCTGGTACCAGAGGCGGAGATGTTGGCCGTCCCCGGGCGGCCGATAGCTTGGCGGTAAGAAATGGGCGTGCATGCGCTCGATGTCAGCAACGCGGAGCGTGAGCGCGGATGGCTGATCGGCAAGCCATTCCTCCTCGACCATCACGGCGAACTTATCCGCGCCGAGTGCGTTGACCAATATCTTGATACGCGCCTTGTATTTATTATCGCGCCGGCCAAATCGGTTATATACCCGTACTATTGCCTCGGTGTAAGAAATCAGGTCAATCTCGGGAAGGAAGTCGCGGATGACCACGCCAATGTGTGGTGTGCGCCCCTGTCCACCGCCCACGAATACCCTAAATCCAATCTCGCCATCGTCATTTCGGATGACGGCAAAACCGATGTCATGTACCGCTACCGCCGCCCGGTCCTTATCGCTGCCGGTAAATGCGATCTTGAATTTGCGCGGCAGGTACGAAAACTCCGGATGGAACGTGGACCACTGCCGGATAATCTCGCAATACGGGCGCGGATCCACAATTTCATCCGCCGCGACGCCGGCCAGGTGATCGCAGGTGGTGTTGCGAATACAATTGCCGCTGGTCTGGATGGCATGCATCTGCACGCTCGCGAGATCAGCAAGGATGTCCGGTACCTGCTCCAACCGCGGCCAGTTATACTGAATATTCTGGCGCGTACTGAAATGACCGTAGCCCTTGTCGTATTTGCGCGCGATTGCGGCCAGCATCCGCATTTGGCGCGAAGAAACTACCCCATAGGGAATAGCAACCCGCAGCATCGGGGCATGACGCTGCATATAGAGCCCGTTCATGAGTCTTAAGGGGCTGTATTCCTCCTCACTTAATGCCCCGCGGAGAAAACGTTCGGTTTGGTCGCGAAACTGCCGGACTCTTTCGTCGACAATGGTTTGGTCGTATTGGTCGTAGGTATACATATCGTCCCGTCTAGTCGGATCCGCGTCATGAAGGCCCAACGCCCATTATTGACAGGCATGAACTCTAGCAAGCGTGATATATTCTACAAATGAATTAATATTGCTATATATATACTAAATTATTCTATTACTGCAGCAAAGTGGGCATACCTCGGCGCTTCATGCAGCGGACAGGTTGTTCGGGGATCCGAGTTTTAGTCTCTGGATCCAAAGTCAGAACCGTAAAGCCTAGATCCCGATCGTCAGCCGGCGGCTTACTCGTCGACCTCCGAGGGCCTAAAGGCCGCCCTCAATTCATCCTGGGTCTTGTGCGGCACAGGGTCGTAGTGACTAAACTCCAGTGAGAAATTACCGGCACCACCGGTAATTGATTTCAATTGTGATTGATAGTCTTCGAGTTCGCTCAAGGGCGCCTGGGCAGAGATAACGGCCAGACCACCAGGTTGCACGACGGTATTGTTGATCCGCCCCCGCTTACTCGAGAGGTCACCCGTGATATCGCCCATAGATTCGTTGGGCGCCACAATGTCTACCGTGACGATGGGTTCCAGGATCACGGGTTTGGCTTTACCGACGGCATCCATGAAAGCCTTCTTGCCAGCAGCGATGAAAGCGACTTCCTTAGAGTCGACCGGATGGTGCTTCCCGTCATAGACCGACACTTCGACGTCCTGCATTTCAAAGCCGGCGATAACACCGTCGGCGAGCGCCTGACGCACGCCTTTCTCTACCGCCGGAATAAACTGGCGTGGTATCACCCCGCCGACGACATGATCGACGAAATGAAAGCCCTCCCCACGCGCCAACGGTTTGATACGCAGAAAGACCTCGCCAAACTGGCCAGCGCCGCCGGTCTGCTTTTTATGTCGATGATGACCTTCGGCGGACATTGTGATCGACTCTCGGTAGGGGATCTTCGGCGGATGGGTATCGACCTCCACGTTGAAGCGATCCTTCATATCATCGAGCAGGACACGCAGGTGCAGTTCACCCATCGCGCGGATGACTGTTTCATTCAAAGAGTGAGTGTGCTCGATGCGAATGCTCGGATCTTCGGATTCCAGTTTGCGCAATGTATCGGAGATCTTCGCCTCATCGCCGCGGCTCTTGGCCGTCACTGCGATACCCTGCATCGGCGGTGGGAATTCGACTGATTTAAGGTGGATCTCGTCTTCCTCGTGGGAATCATGCAGCACCGAATCGAATTCGATTTCATCGACCTTGGCCACGGCGCAGATATCGCCCGGGATCCCCTGTTCCATTTCCTCCGTGTCCTTTCCTTGAAGTCGCAACAGATGACCAACGCGGAAAGGTTTACGCCCATCTCCGATGAATAACTGACTTTCCTTGGTCACGGTTCCCTGATGGATCCGGAAGACGCCCAAGCGTCCGACAAATGGGTCGATATTTATCTTAAATACGTGGGCGACAACATGTGCCTTCGGATCGGCCGCAACCTTGATTCGCACCGCCTCAGCACCTCGCCCCTTGACAAAGTCCGGGGGGTTGCCTTCGCTCGGATTTGGCATCAATTCGGCGAATACTTTGAGCAGATCGGCAACGCCGGCGTCGGTTTGAGCCGAAACGAAGTAGACCGGTATCAGGTGGTTCTCACGCAAGGCCTTTTCGAAGGGAACGTGAAGTTGGTCGGGACTCAGTTCATCCCCTTGCTCGAGATAGAGCTCCATGAGCGCATCGTCGACTTCAACGACCTGGTCGACGAGTTCCGTATGGGCCTTCTCAACAGAAGAAAAATCGGTATCTCCACCAACCGGCGAGAAAAAGCAATCGACTACCTGGCTACCACCACCGACCGGCAAATTGAGTGGTAGACACTCGGATCCGAACGTATCCTGGATCTGAGCTAGACATGCGGCGAGGTTGGTATCGGGCGAGTCGATCTGGTTAACGATGATCAAGCGCCCAAGACCCAAGTCTTGAGCTGCCTGCATCATCCGCCTTGCCACCATATCCGGTCCCGATTGGGCATTGATGACGACGGCTACGGTCTCTACAGCCGGCAATACGGCGAGCGAACGCCCAACGAAATCCGGTGCGCCCGGGGTATCGATCAGGTTGATATGTTTGCCGTCGTAGTCGAGACTGACGACGGTACTGGCAAGAGAATGCTGATGTGCCTGTTCAGCGGGCAAGTAATCGCAGAGCGTGTTACCTTTTTCCACGGCGCCTTTTTGTGTTGACGCACCGGCCGCGACAAACAACGCCTCGACCAAGCTTGTCTTTCCTGCGCCGCCCGGTCCAACCAGGGCGATATTACGGATTTCCTCCGTGGTATATTTGGGCATCTTTGACCTCCCGCGCCAACCTGGGTTCTTTGTTCAACGTCGCATGCGTATGTTACCGGTTCTGTAACCTCTCGCAATAAACCTTCATAACATCACCGTTCTTGTCCTTGGCGATTTATAGAAAATTATCGCGAAACGGCACACCAGGAGTATATTTAGCTACGATTATAGTGCAAGCCGGCTGTGCTACCGAGTAAAAAAAGGGCTGCAAGATGCAGCCCTAAACGCTGGTGACCGGATGGGACCGGTCTTTAACCCACCCACGGAGGTTATTGGTGCTGGCCGCGGCCAGAAATTCTTGTCCTTACTTCTTATCAGGGATCCGTCTTCGCTCACGAATCCACGGTTTGCGGTATCGCGCAGGCCGACATTCATCGATTGTGGGAGATAAATAAGACCATCCCCGTAGGTTGGCCAGCAGTTTCTCAATCGGTGGTCGATCCTGGTACAAACTCGCGCCCATTTATCTTTCGTGCTCTCTTCCTCGGCCCGGCTGCACTACCTCATCGGCCGGTACCTTCCGAAATAATCAAGTGTTCTTATAAGATTAGAATAGTTTAATAATTTAAAATATCAAGTAAATATTATAATTAATTGTATTCCAATAATATTACTTCTGATCTCGTGATCTGAGCAGGTATCATTTAGCGTTGGTATTGAAGTGTGCGGGGTACAGCCAAACCGCCGGTGCGAACACAAGCTGAAGTTCTCACCAGATCGGCATTTCCTTGGTGTTCTCTTGATTCGAGCGAAAGCTTAGGTGCTTGTCAGGCTAATCGCAGAGATGCGGGCGTGCTAGATAGTCGTGCGATTGCATTTCACGCAGGCGGCTCGCTGTACGCTTGAATGGGAGGGTGAGTCGCTGCCCGCTATACAACTGCTCCGGCGGCGCAGCGGCTGAGACGATGAGCTTGACGTTGCGATCGTAAAGTTCGTCGATGAGGTTGATGAAGCGCCGCGCTGCGTCGTTCGCGGCATTATCCATAACCGGCACGTCGCTCAAAACGATGGTGTGGTGACACAAAGCTAT
>DAOWDI010000008.1 GCA_030639105.1 Gammaproteobacteria bacterium
AAAGCAGCTTATTTTATCGTCATCGTTCAACGCACGCACAATGAAACAAAACGCCGTCACTGAGGTGTCAAAATGACTCTTGATCTGGTCAAGGGTGTCAGCACGGGCGCACTGACCGCACCGTTCGCGTTCCTTGGGTCTGATTATGATGACAAACTGAAAGAGGTCTACACGTCCACGACGACCAAAGATATCGCCACGAGTCGTAATAAACTGCTCGCCGCCTTTAGCGATGCAATGGCCGATACCGCGCCGCTTAAAGAGCTAATCGCAAAATATATCGACGCCGAACTGGTCGAAGCGATTGCCCGGGAAAACGAAAAGGGACGCCGACTGTATGTCGGTACGGTTAATCTCGATGCCGGGCGATCCGTGATCTGGAGTATCGGTGTCATTGCCGCGAGCGACAGTCAGAACAAGCTCGAACTGATCCGCGAGGTATTGCGGGCGTCCGCTGCCATACCGGTGGCATTTCCACCTGTGGTCATCGAGGTGGAGGCCAACGGTCAGCTCTATGACGAAATGCATGTCGATGGCGGGACCGGTTCGCAGGTCTTCGTCTACCCCGCGGCGGCGAACTGGAAGCGCATCACCGAGAAACTCAAGGTGCGTGGCGATCCGTAAATTTACGTGTTGCGGAATTCGTTCCTCGATCCGGATCATCACGGCGTAAAGCGCAGCATCATGCCAATCGCATCGCGCACCATCGAGTCGCTGATCAGAACCCAGGGGATCGGTGATCTATACCAGATCTACGCGCTGTGCGAGCGCGATGGAAACGACTTCAACCTGGCCTATATTCCCGCGGATTTTACCGACGAGCCTAGCGAAGGCTTTGACCCGGATTATATGAGTAAGCTCTACGAACGGGGTTATCAGATGACCATTAACGGGTATCCGTGGGAAAAGGGCCCACCGGGTTTTATCGTTGGCGAATAAGGACACGGTTGTTGACGAAAGTTGCGCGCGGCAGCAAAATGCCGCGATTCGACCCCATGTTCGTCCGAATTTAACTGTCTTAAAGCGAGAATCATTATGGAAATAGGAACTAAAATTCAGAGGAAGTATCGTCTTTCCCTCTACGCAGTGTTGTTGGCATTCGCCTCAACATTCGCCGTCGCCGAAGACCGGCCCGGACTGGATAACGACGTCCATACGGCAATCGCCAAGCTCAAGGCAAGCGTCCCGGCGGCCGCGGCGCTCGGCGAGAACGCGAAGGGTGTGCTCATATTCCCGAATATCGTCAAGGCCGGCTTTATCATCGGCGCCCAATATGGCAACGGCGCGCTGGTGAAAGCGAAGGAAGGCGGTGGCTACTACATCGATGACTATTATAGCCTGGCAGCGGCATCCTACGGCTTGCAGGCCGGGGTCCAATCCTTCGGTTATGCGCTCATACTCATGACCGATGCCGCCGTCCAACACGTCGAGACGAGCAGCGGTTGGGAACTCGGGGGCGGCCCGAGCATCGTGGTCGTCGACGCTGGTATGGCCAAGACGATATCGACCAAAACGGCGGATGCCGGGATCTATGCCTTCACGTTCGGTCAGAAAGGCTTGATGGCCGGCATGGGCTTGCAGGGATCGAAAGTCAGCCGCTTGAACTAAACCACCCGGGCTTTTACCGCCCGCTGATCTGGCAGCCGGGCACGGGTATCCATTCGCATGAATGGTGCCCGTGCACTCACTCCTACCGTTCGATTCGCGAACGCAGACCTATCTGCGGACCTACGCTCGCAGCACTGTTCGATCAACTGCTTGCGGGTTTCTACCGCGCTTGTGAATTTACATCCGGAAAACGATTTTCACGTGCGCATCGCCGAGCGCGGATGCGCCGAGAGATCGTGCTTCGCTAATTAACCGCCGTCATGTTCCCGGTAGACGATAGAATCGACACGGCAAAAGATTACAATGATCTATCTGCGTCTTCGTTGCCTGCCGGACAGGCGCACAATCCGAGCATAGAGGAATGGGGGAGAACCGATGACAGGGGTACCCACCGGATCGAACAAGGGCAGTTTTATACACAACGCGCTGGAGACCGTTATACGGATCGGCATCGTCATCCTGCTCGCGGTGTGGTGTTTCGACATCGTCAAGCCGTTCATCGGGGTCCTCGCCTGGGCGGTCATCATTATGATCGCCGTCAGGTCACTCTATGAACGGCTGGTTGGCTCACTGGGCGGACGCCGTAAATTGGCCTCGGTGATCTTTACCGTGCTGATGCTGATCGCGCTGGTCACGCCGACCTTGGCGCTCATGGATACGCTCGTCGAGGGTGCGCAACAGCTCGCCCAGGAGTTCGGCGATGGCGATGGCGACATCGAAATCCCGCTGCCACCGGAGCAAGTCGCCGAGTGGCCGATCATCGGTAGCCGCCTGAGCGAGATCTGGACCCAGGCTTCCGGAAACCTGACCGCGGCGCTCGCACGTTTCAAACCGCAGATCAAGGCGATCAGCAAGTGGCTGCTGTCGGCCGCCGCGAGTGCGGGATTTGCCGTACTCTCGTTCGTCATGGCTATCGCCATCTCCGGTGTACTGCTGGTCAACGCGGATAAGGGGGAACGCGTGGCAGAGCGGGTCTTCGTTCGGCTCGCCGACGACCTGGGCGAGGCCTACCTGGAGCTGACGAAGTCCACCATCCGCAGCGTCGCCCAGGGGATCCTGGGTGTCGCGCTGATCCAGACCATGCTGGCGGGGCTCGGCTTTCTCGTAGCAGGCATTCCGGGGGCCGGCGTGTTGGCCGTCGTGGTGTTGTTCCTCTGCATTATTCAGCTGGGACCGACCCTGGTCCTGTTGCCCACGGTCATTTACCTGTTCATGACGGCAGATCCGTTGCCGGCGTTCGCTTATCTCGCGTGGAGCATCTTCGTGGCGTTGATCGACAATGTGCTTAAACCCCTGCTACTGGGACGCGGAGTCAATGTGCCGGTGCTGGTCGTATTCCTCGGTGCGATAGGTGGGTTTTTATCGATGGGGATCATCGGGCTTTTCGTCGGGTCCATCGTGCTGGTTTTGGGCTACACATTCCTCACCGCCTGGCTCGATGAAGGACGAATAGAATCGCAACTCGGCACCGAAGCATAAAGCATGAAACCGTCCGGGAAGCGCCGTATCAACCTTGAACGCCAGGGGTCGAGGAAACGGAGGATGACTGACGGAGCAGCGGGGGGCAGCAGCACGGTCCTCAGAGTACTCATTGCCGCGATTCTTGTCCTGCTGGCCCCCGCATGCGTTGCAGTCGGGGCCCCTGCGGGTGTTGCCGGAAAGGACGCGGACCCGACGTACGTCGGGTCGCAGGCGTGTGCGGGCTGTCACGGGGCGCAGTTCGCCGCCTGGCAGGGTTCACATCACGACCTCGCGATGCAACCGGCGAATTCGGAAACGGTGCTCGGTGACTTCTCCGACGCGAACTTCGTCCACAGCGGCGTCACCACCCGGTTCTTCAAACGCGACGAGCGTTTCTTCGTCAATACTGAAGATGCATCGGGTGAGTCGGTGGATTTCGAAATTGCGTACACATTCGGTGTTGAACCGCTGCAGCAATACCTCGTGCGCTTTTCGAACGGCGCGTTACAGGCGCTTGGTGTGGCGTGGGACACGCGCCCTGTCGATCAGGGCGGGCAGCGGTGGTTTCACGTCTATGGAGATGAGCCGATACCGCACACCGATGAACTGCACTGGACCGGCCGCGCGCAGACCTGGAATTACCAGTGCGCCGATTGCCATTCGCTCAACGTACGCAAAAATTATGACAGTGATACCGATTCCTATGCGACGACGTGGTCGGTGATCGACGTCGGTTGCGAAGGTTGTCATGGCCCGGGTGCGGAGCACGTTCGTCTGGCGCCCACATTCGGAGGCGATGGGAGTTCGGCGACCGGAACGAACAAGGGCCTCACCCATACGCTTAACGATCGCAGCGATGGGCGTTGGACCAGAGCCAATGGCGAACGCATCGCGCATAGGACGTCCGTGCATGATGACGATATCGAGGTAAACACCTGTGCCCGTTGCCACTCGCGGCGTGCGCAATTGCGCGAACGCCCTTATACCGGCCAACCGTTTCTCGACGACTATCGCCCGGCGCTGCTGACCCCGGGACTCTATCACGCCGATGGACAGATCGATGACGAGGTTTATGTTTATGGTTCGTTTTTACAAAGCCGCATGCATCAGGCCGGAGTCGTATGCAGTGATTGCCACGATCCGCACAGCGGACGCATACGGGCCAAGGGTAACGAGCTCTGTGCCGGTTGCCACGCGCCTGAGATATACGACATCGGGATGCATCATCACCATCCGCAAGGCTCCGCCGGGGCGCAATGCGTCGAGTGTCACATGCCGACGAAAAACTACATGGTGATAGACGCGCGCCGCGATCACAGCATCCGCGTGCCGCGGCCGGATCTGTCCGCACGTCTCGGGACGCCGAATGCCTGCAATCAATGCCATAGCGGGAAAACCCCCGAATGGGCGGCGGACCACGTTGTCGCATGGCGCGGCGAGGATGGGTCTGAGTCACTTAATTATGGCGTGGCCCTGGCCACCTTGCGCTCGAACGTACCGGAAGCGGGCCGGATCGCCATGGCGCTGGTAAATGACGATGCGGCGCCGGCAATCGTGCGGGCGACGGCGGCGCAGACGCTTGGTCGTTATCCACCGCGCGCGACCCTGGAGACCCTGGTAGCAGCGGCCTCCGATGAAGATGGTCTGGTGCGCATTGGCGCCATCGACGCGGTGGGGTCGAGTGTCGCGCCACTGCGGCTGCAAATCGCGTTGCCGAATCTCTACGACGATCTCCTGAGTATCCGTATTGCCGCGGCGAGCGTTCTCGCACGGCTCCCGGCGGAGCAAATACCCGAACAGGTTCGTGCGAGCTTCGAGCAGGGGGCGGACGAATACGTCGCGGCGCAACGGCTGCAGGCGGATCACCCCGGGGCGCTCGCGAATCTCGGGTCGTTTTTTACCGATCGAGGAGAGCTGGATCAAGCCGAGCTTGCGTACCAGCAGGCCTTGCGGATATCTCCCGGCGACGTTCGCGCGACAATCGGGCTTGCGGATCTCTATCGCGTGCGTGCGGATGACGCCCAAGCGGTGGCCCTGTTGCGAAGGGCACTGAAAAGTGCGCCTGAACGCCCGGAACTACATCATGCGCTCGGTCTCGCGCTGGTGCGGCAGAAGGATAGGGACGCTGCGCTGGAACACCTCACCCGTGCGGCCGCGCTGGCACCGCAAGTGCGGCGCTACCTCTATGTACTGGCTGTTGCGCGGCGCAGCTATGGCCAGCCGGCGGCGGCGCTTGCGGGACTGGAACCCGTATTTTACAGATATCCAAATGACGTCCAGATGATCATGTTGCTGGCGGAATTGCATGACGAAACCGGCAATCATGAGCAGGCGATCGAATACGCCGAACGCCTGGTCGAGTTAATCCCCGATGACCCGCGTGCGTCTGAATTTTTGCAGGGCTTGTTGAATTCCGGTGAGTGACCCCCTGCGTCAGGATAGATGTCGCCTCTTCTTAAAAAGTTGTGAGTGAGGGGCAACTCGATGCGCTCGCCCTTTCCGTCAGCGATAATGAAGCCGCAAAGGAGTTGAATGAGGCCAAACGTAAACTCTTCAAGACCATCTTTGATCAGGACAGGAAGGCTGGCTGAATGGCTTCTCAGACCTACCTTCAACTACCCTGCTCCAGACTCATTTTAGAATTGGAGTAGACTCACGGCGCCGACACTGGTTCGGTTCGAAAAATTGATATAATAAAACGGTGAGGAACTTGCCCGCACACAGCCGCAAGATAAGCCCCGGGAGGAACGCGACCCTATGATATTTTCAAATTTCAAACCCTATGCCGCGTGTGCGTGCGCCGTGGCACTCGTGGGCATAGCGGTCGCACCCGCGGCAGCGCAGTCCGTCCTTGCCTACCCGCAGAAGGGACAATCGGCCGAGCAGATCAAAAAAGACGAATTCGAATGTCAGATGTGGGCGATGGAACGCACCGGATTCAGTCCGCGGCAACCGCCCCCGCGAAGCACCGCTTCCGTCTCCGGGGGGGGCTCATACGGTTCGAGGGTCGATCCCACAACCTTCGGATCCGGCGAAACCGGGCAGGGTGGGACGGTAGCGGATGGTGCGCGCGGTGCGGCGATTGGCGCCATCGGCGGTGCGATCGCCGGACATGCCGGCAAGGGCGCAGCGTGGGGTGCGCTTGGCGGTGCCGTTTTCGGCGGTATGAAGCGCAACCAACGCAAGCAGCAGGAAGCGGATTGGCAGCGCCAGCAACAAATGCAACAACAGCAGCAGCAGCAGCAAAAACAACAGCACTACCAACAGAAGCGCCACGAGTTCGATAGCGCTACGGGTCTGTGCATGGAATCGCGCGACTACAATGTGCAGTACTGAATGAGGGCAGTTCCCATGAACCTGAAGATTTATTTCCTGCGAGCGTTGGCCGGTGCTCTGTGCGTCATACTACCCGCCGCGAGTAACGCCGCTTCAATGACATTCAAAGGGACCGCGTCGACGAGTTCCACCCAGGTGCAGATGCCCTTGGCGAACGGCGGTACCGTCGTTACCGCAAACGCAACCGGGGTTGCGGCCATGATCGGAGACTCCGCGCCCAATCCGATCCTGCTCGGATTGCGTTGCAGCGGCCTCGGCTATGCAATGAATGCCGAACACGGCAGCATCGAACTCTACTGTACTTTCATCGAAAACGACGCCGATCAATTCGATGTCAAAGGTATCGAGAAATCCGGTGAAACGGTTATCACGGTGATCGGTGGCAGCGGGCGCTGGGCGAACGCTACCGGGTCGGGCACCTTGAAGCGGACGGCGACCAGCGAGAACTCCAGCCGTTCGACGTTTGACCTGATGATAAATACCCCTTGAGTTAAAGAGCTTAACGCGCCGTCTATACGAGGAAGCATAAAGGCCATATTCCCCACAGTCGAGAGGTATCAACATCACTGAAACGGCTCTTGATAGCCCGTAGAACACCTTTTGAACCGTGGGATCTCGACAGATCTCACTCTCGTGGTGGCAGTTTTATCCGGGAAGACCACGGGGTTTCGAGTAGCAAGCAGATCGAGGCCTTGCCTTGATGAGCGATGGTTGCAGTTTCTTAAATCAACGAGGGTGTACGAAGAACCAGTCAAACAGACGGGTTAACGGCGGCGCCCGGCTGGCAACACCACCGGTTCAGCCAATACGGCCTTGCTATCCAGGTGGGTGAGGATCTTGTCGATCACCACCGGGTCTTCTCGGCAATTGCTCCTGCATTGCTCTCGACTTCCGTTCCGGACTCAGTTCTACCTCCTCCATCCCTGGGGTCGTATCTTCTGCGTCCATGCAGTCGTCGGCGTAGACTCCGTCGAGATAGAGCATGTGAAAATGCACGTTGAGATTATTCCGGGCATCCTGCCCTTCACCCCTTCGGGGTTAGCCTTCGGCTGTTCAAAATCGCTCCCAGCAATTTTGTCAAAGCCGATCCCGAATCGCTGTATCAGGGCGACCGCCCCCGTGTGGGCGCTCGACTTGCCAAACCTGGGATGACCTCCGAGTGTTCGGGGCCGGCACCAAGATCCTTCCCGCTCACCTCGAGGCGGAATCGTCGAGTCACTCACCTCGGCGGTGCCAGAGGAAAAGCGAATCATTACGATCCGTTCCTCCGAGAGGCGTGAGGACGACCCCCCG
>DAOWDI010000099.1 GCA_030639105.1 Gammaproteobacteria bacterium
AGGCCATGGCCATCGGCGAACGCGCTCCAATCGCGCTACTGGATGCGCCCGCATCCGGCCGTCTGGCCGTCGGCGAAGCACTCACGAACCTCGCCGCCGCGCGGATCATGCATCTCGGCGATGTCGTGCTGTCGGCCAACTGGATGGCCGCGGCCGGCCACCCAGGCGAAGACGCGCGTTTGTTCGAAACGGTGCGCGCCGTCACCCTCGAACTCTGCCCAGCGCTCGGTATCGCCATCCCGGTCGGCAAGGATTCGATGTCGATGAAAACACAGTGGCAAGATGACGGTGCGGATCACGCCGTCACCTCGCCGCTGTCACTCATTGTCTCGGCGTTCGCTCCCGTCGTCGATGTCAGACAGTCCCTGACGCCGGAACTCACGATCGATGGTGAGGACACCTGCATCCTATTCATCGATCTGGGAGGCGGCCGTCAACGTCTCGGGGGATCGATCCTGGCGCAATGTTATACATCACTCGGCGAGGAACCGCCCGATCTCGATAACGTGGAAGTGATACGGGAATTCTTTAGGGCAATACAGATCTTGAATGAGACCGGTTATCTGCTGGCCTACCACGACCGTTCTGACGGTGGGTTGATAACCACCCTGTGTGAAATGGCCTTTAGTGCACATACGGGCCTCGACATCGATATCACGCCCCTTGGGCCGGACGCCATCGCTGCGTTGTTTTGTGAAGAGCTGGGCGCCGCGATCCAGATCAGATCGGCCGACCTCGATGCCGTCATGGCCCATCTGAACACCACGCGACTTCTCGCTGACCATTGCCATGTCCTGGCGCGTCCGAACACCCAGCTCAGCATCCGGATCCAAAGCGGGGGCAGATCGCTTATCGATGCAGACCTCGCGGCGCTGCTCGAAAGCTGGTCATCGAATACGTTTCATATGCAACAGGCGCGCGACAATCCTCGGTGCGCGCGGCAGGAGTTTACCGCGATCGTTGATCTGAGTGACCCGGGCCTCCACCTTGAAACGGCTGATCGCCCACCGGCCGGACCACGGGCCCCGGCGACGATGACGACCCGGCCACGGATCGCGGTGCTGCGCGAACAAGGCGTCAACGGTCATGTCGAAATGGCCGCTGCTTTCGACCGGGCGGGTTTTGCGGCCGTCGATATTCACATGTCGGAAATAATGCAGCGCTCGCAATCGCTCGATGAATTCGATGGCCTCGTTGCCTGCGGTGGATTCTCCTATGGAGACGTCTTGGGCGCCGGCGGCGGCTGGGCCAAATCGATCTTGTTTAACGACCACGCGCGCGACCAGTTCGCGGCATTCTTCCATCGAGGGACGACATTTGCGCTCGGGGTCTGTAACGGCTGTCAGATGCTATCTCACTTGCAGCAGCTTATTCCCGGCACCGACAACTGGCCAATGTTCGTGCGCAATTCATCCGCGCAGTTCGAAGCACGGTTGGTGATGGTCGAGGTCATGGAATCGCCCTCAGTGCTGTTACGGGATATGGCGGGAACGCGGGCCCCAATTGTGGTCGCTCACGGTGAGGGGCGAGTCGCTTCGAGCGATGTGGATCGATTACCCGATGCGTGCCTGCGTTACGTGGATAACCATGGCGCACCAACTGACCGTTATCCTTTCAACCCGAACGGTTCCCACGGCGGCATTACCGGCTTCACGAATGATGACGGCCGTGTGACGATCATGATGCCGCATCCCGAGCGTGTCTTTCTGCGAACCCAATACTCCTGGATCGACCCATCCTGGACCAGTGAGGAAGGCCCGTGGATGAAAATTTTCAGGAATGCACGCGCGTTCCTTGCCTGATCTGTTTCGATCGGAACGTAGGGAAACTTCGAGCTATTCGATACGCCGAACCGCACGACCCTGACGACCCAAGCTCCGTTGTGCTAAATTCATCCTTCCTTCATAGGGCCCGGAAACGGCGATGATATAGGCGTTGATACTTGTAGATCCGCGACAGCTACTTCCCAGGCGGGGCGGGGAACTCGCCGGCGTAAGTGCCTCAATTATCCGCCGGGGCGGATCATTTGAGGTTCAGGACGGATTTTGGAGGTAACCATGAGCAACGAAAGCGATACCAAGCGCGAAGATGCTGAACTCTTCCGCGCCGCGATGAAGGATGTACGGCGTATGGCAAGCGACCGGATCGCAATGCGCAAGCCACCGCCCGCGCCGACGCCGGAGCAATCGCGGCGCAATATCGATGAGGTCCTCACCGAGATGGCTAGCGGGAAACTGGACCACGAGGAACTCGAATACGGCGACGAAGCATTGTTCCAACGGCCCGGCGTTTCACGCGTGCTCATGCGCAAACTGCGCCGTGGACAATTTGCCGTGCAGGCCGAATTTGACCTGCACGGCCTATCGGCAGCCGAGGCAAAATCGAATTTGTCGACCTTCATTCATCGCTCCAGCGAACGCGGCATGGCCTGCGTACGCGTAATCCACGGGAAAGGCCACCGATCGCCGGGCAAGAGGCCGGTACTGAAACCGAAAGTGGTGCGCTGGCTTTCGCAGTGGGACGATGTCTTGGCTTTTACTTCCGCACGGCCGGTCGATGGCGGCACGGGTGCGTTGTACGTACTGCTCAGGCGCCGCTGAGTAATACCACCGCACTCGCTGCTATCCCTTCTCCGCGCCCCGCAAATCCCATCTTCTCCGTCGTCGTTCCTTTCACATTGACCTGCTCGCGGGAGATACCGAGATCGGATGCGATATTGTCGCGCATAGTCTCTACATAGGGCGAAACCCTGGGGCGCTCGGCGATGAGCGTCGCATCGATGTTGACGACAGCCATGTCCGCCGCGGCGAGCATCACCCCGACTTCCAGCAGCAACCTACGACTGTCAACACCCTCGAATTCGGCGCTTGAGTCTGGGAAGTGCCGGCCGATGTCCCCAAGCGCCGCGGCACCCAACAATGCATCGCAGATGGCGTGCAGCAAGACGTCGCCGTCCGAATGCGCCGCCAAGCCCATCTCAAACGGGATCGTGACGCCGCCCAACACTACGGCATCGCCCGCTTGGAACCGATGTGCATCAAAACCTTGACCGATCCGCATAGTAGAACTCTCTATCCTCTACCTTGAGCCCGCAAAAATATCTCCGCCAAGGCGACATCCGCCGGGCGTGTGATCTTGATATTATCGGCATGCCCCTCGACCACCCGCACTATCCCGCCGGCGGCCTCAATGGCCTGCGCTTCATCCGTAACGATGTGGCCCTTATCAAGCGCCGCACTAATGGCTTCGTGGAGCACGCCGAGACGAAACATCTGCGGCGTCAAGGCATGCCACAGATGAGTCCTGTCGACTGTTTGCTCTATCTCGCCTGCCTCGTTGCAGCGTTTCAACGTGTCGCGCACCGGCGCCGCCAGAATGCCGCCCCAGGGACTAACGCTGAGTTCGTCTATCATCCGGTCAATGTCCGCTGTGCGCAGGCAGGGGCGGGCGGCGTCATGCACCAGCACCCAGTCATGTTCACCCGCAACCTCGCTCAAGGCATCGATACCGGCCAATACCGAGTGACAGCGTTCGGCACCGCCGTTCGTAACGTGCACGGTTGCACTAAGCGCAGCATCGATCGCCGGCCACCGCGGATCGGCCGCTGAAATTGCGATTGATACGCCGGCGATACGCGAATGCCCAATAAGGACTTCGAGGGTATGCTGCAGGATCGGTTTACCCGCGAGTTGTAAATATTGCTTAGGAGTCGCGGCACCCATACGCGATCCCCTGCCGGCAGCCGGCACCACCGCCCACACGGTCTCTTCACTCATCGCTAGCGCCGGAGTCGACACCACCCAGCGGCTGCTTGATGACCTGAAAAAACAGTTCGCCGTCCTTAATCATACCCATCTCGCTGCGCGCCAACTCCTCGATCGCTTCCATGCCCTGTTTCAGATCGAGCACCTCGGCCGCCAGCGCCTGATTGCGCTCCTTCAGGGCGCCGGTCTCAGCCTGCTGCTCGGCGACCGTCCTTTCGAGGATCCGTACTTCGCGAATACCGCCTTTGCCAAACCATAAGGTGAACTGCAGATACATCAATAACAGCACGAGCACCAAGACAATTGCCCGCACGTGCCCGTCAATCGCACTTGATGTTATAGAACGCGGCCCTACCTGGGTAGACCGCCTTGGGGCCGAGTTCGCTCTCGATAACGAGCAGCCGATTGTATTTCGCGATCCTATCGGATCGCGACATCGATCCGGTTTTGATCTGGCCAGTGGCGTAGGCAACGGCGATATCCGCGATAGTTGTATCTTCCGTCTCGCCGGAGCGATGCGACACGACCGCCGTGTAGCCGGACGCCTTCGCCAGTTGGATCGCCTCAAACGTCTCGGTCAGCGTCCCGATTTGGTTTACCTTGATCAGGATCGAATTCGCGACCTTCTCATCGATGCCCCGCTGCA
>DAOWDI010000091.1 GCA_030639105.1 Gammaproteobacteria bacterium
CAGGTCATCGAGGACATCCATACGGTACAGGATGAGTTTGAACGCCACAAAATCGCATTCGATCCAAAGATGCCGATAGGCGGCATGATCGAAGTCCCAGCCGCGGCGGTCTGCGCCGACTCGTTTGCGCGGTACTTGGATTTTTTTTCCATCGGGACCAACGATTTGATTCAGTACACCATAGCGATCGATCGCGTGAATGATGCAGTTAATTATTTATACGATCCGCTCAATCCCGCGGTCTTACGGTTGATTGCGACTACTATTGACGCTGGTGACGCGGCGGCGGTCCCCGTCGGAATGTGTGGAGAAATGGCGGGCGACATTCGTTACACGAGATTACTGTTGGGCTTGGGGCTGCGCCAATTCAGTGTACATCCGTCTCAACTCCTCGAAGTCAAGCAAATCATCAACGAGACTCGGATCGCAGACGTCGCCCGCCCCGCGCGCCAGGTATTGAGCGTCTCCGATCCCGAGGAATTCAAAGCGCTGATTGCCAAACTCGTTTAGCCTGCATCACCCCGGCTACCGTGTTATCCGGGTCGGTCCTCACATGGACGAAGCCCCGGCATCAGCAATTTTGCTACACTCCGCACACCGGATCGGTCGTATGCCATAGCTCTCAGGTGAATTGATCGTGGATATGCGACGGTTTGGGCGCTATTGATGCGCGTATGTGGTGCGAATGACGTGAGGCATGCAGGCCCGGCGTCTTGTCAGGCGGCCCAACAGATTGTGCGGCGACAAATTCCGTCATCGACACCTTGAGGGCACTATTCAAGGTTCCAGTATGAGCTACGCCGAAGAGCACAACCGCAATCAAGAATTGGTACTTTCCGTTCAGGAAGCGCTTGAGGCGAATGATCTGCTCGCCATTCGTGATGCGCTCACGCATCTGCACCCGTTTGAATTGGCCGATCTGCTCGAATCGCTTCCCAGCGAAATTCGGGGTGAGTTGTGGGTCCACGTCGACCCCGAGGTTGAGGGCGACGTCCTCGCCGAGGCCAACGACAGGGTACGCGCCGCCCTGCTTAAAAATATGCACCCGCACGAGGTCGCGGCGGCGACTGCATTGCTCGACACCGATGACGCAGCGGATATTTTGCAGGATCTTCCCGAGTCACGCGCGGACGAAGTGCTGCACTCGATGGATGAACAGCATCGCGCGCGCATCGCATCGATACTTTCCTATCCAGAAGACACCGCCGGCGGTCTGATGAATGTCGACGTGGTAACGGTCCGCGCTGATGTCGAGGTTGAGGTTGTACTGCGCTACTTGAGGCGACTCGGCGCACTACCCGAGAAAACCGACAGCTTGATGATCGTCGACCGCGAAAATACCTATTTGGGTGTCCTACCGTTAGCGGCACTAGTTTCTGCTTCCCCTGAAGCCTACGTCGGCGACCACATGCGCATCGATGCTAACGGTATCCCCGCAAGCACCGATGCCGCGAGCGTAGCCCTGCTATTCGAACAGCGCGATTTGCTGTCGGCCGCGGTTATCAACGACGATGGTTCTTTGCTTGGTCGTATCACCGTTGATGACGTCATCGACGTCATTCGCGAACAAAGCGCGCATTCGTTCATGTCGGCGGCCGGCCTGGACGAAGAAGAAGATATCTTTGCGCCTGTAATCGATTCAACGAGACGCCGCTCAATGTGGCTGGCGATAAATTTGGCGACCGCATTTCTGGCTGCGTGGGTCATTGGACGATTCGAGGGCACAATCGACCAGCTCGTGGCGCTCGCGATCCTGATGCCGGTGGTCGCTAGTATGGGCGGCGTAGCGGGTAGTCAAACGCTGACGATCGTTATCCGCGGGCTCGCGCTCGGGCAGATCGGATCAGCCAATGCCCGGTTGTTGCTTTATCGCGAGCTTGCCATCGGCGTATTGAACGGTATCTTATGGGCGGTTGTCGTCGCCATGGTCGCGGGGCTGTGGTTCAGTGATGTCTGGCTCGGCATGGTGATCGGTGCGGCTATCATCATCAACCTCGTCGTCGCCGCATTCTCGGGTGCTGTCATTCCACTGATTCTGCGCCGTATCAACATCGACCCGGCGCTAGCCGGCGGGGTCGTCCTCACAACGGTCACCGATGTGGTCGGCTTTTTCGCCTTTCTCGGACTGGCAACGCTGATTTTGCTATAACTAATGTAGCGGTATTGGTGTCAATCTCTAGAGACATTTTAACAACAATAATGTACTATCCGGGGTAACAAGTAGATATATGTTGTATTGACACAACAATTAGGGAATATGAGTACGTAGGTTTTCAACCGAGGGGGATCCATGATGAACAATATAGGGAGAATGGTCGTCGTGCTGCTGAGCACCATCTTGGCGGCCGGCTGCGCCAACCAAAATATCAAACCCATCGACGTTATTTGTCCGGTCTTAGGCGCGGCCGTGGGTGTGGGCGGCGCCATTGGTGCCGGTGCTTTGAGCGGCGACGACAGCGAGGGCGCAATCGCCGGAGGTGCGGTGATCGGGGCCGGTCTCGCCTGGTTGCTGTGTCGAGAAGATAAGCCCGAGCCCGAGCCCGCGCCAGCACCAACGCCGCGGCCTGCACCCGAGCCGCCGAAAGACAGCGACGGTGACGGCGTCATCGATGCCAACGACCAATGCCCCGGGACGCCAGCCGGCGTCAAGGTCAACGCAGTAGGCTGCCCTGAGATCGGTGAAAAGATCTTGAGTCTCGAAGGTGTGAATTTTGACACCAACAAGGCGACTATCAAGTCTGAGTCCGAGGCTATCCTGGACAATGCCGTAAAGGTCCTAAGCGATAATGCGAGCATTTACGTTCGTCTCGAAGGCCACACCGATAGCCGTGGCTCTGAGGCCTATAATAAGGAGTTGTCGCAGCGTCGCACAGAAGCCGTCGCCGCTTATCTGTCGGCCCACGGCATAGACCCCGACCGATTGTCGGCCGTAGGCTACGGTGAGAGTACGCCGGTGGCGCCGAACGATACCCCCGAAGATAGGTATAAGAACCGAAGGGTCGACCTGGTAGTTACGGAAAACTAAGCCAAGTTCATTCAAGCAAAGCTGCAAAAGGCCCTCTTAAAAGAGGGCCTTTTTTTTGACTATCAGTACACTGGCCTCAATTTCTCACCAGATCGATGCGAGAAGATTCGAATTGCCGTGGCAGGCTTCGATGACCGACTTGAATCGATCTGGATCCTTGATATGCGTAATGGCGCCGCCACGCGGAAAAAGCTGATCCTTCAGCCGTGATAACCAAAAACGCAGTCCGGCCGCTCGCAGGCAAACCAGCCACGCATCCAATTCGATCGCGTCGATGGTGCGTTCGGCGGCGTATGCTCGGACCATCGCTTGCGCCCCATCGGCGTTGAAGCGGCCGTGATCGCCGAAACACCAGTCACTGACGGCGACCGCGAGGTCGTAGATGAGCGGTCCGGAATGGCTGTAATAAAAGTCGATCAATCCGGTCAGCGTATGGCCTTCGAATAAGGCATTATCGCGAAACAGATCTGCATGGATCACGCCTTGGGCCAAGGCCCCAAATTCGAAACGGCGTTGAAAGGCAATCTCGCTATCGAGTGTCGCTCTATCTTGCGGACTCAGCCGGTCTCGAATCAGCACTAAGGTCTTCTCCCGCCAAGCCGCGCCACGTTCGTTTTCGCGCGTCCCCTGATAGGTCCGTGTCACCGTGTGCATACGCCCGATCGTAGCGCCCACGACACGGCAATGTTCGTTGTCAGGGTTGGCGACACTAGTCCCGTTCAAGCGTTGCACTAGTACAGCAGGCTTGCCCTTTAAATCTTGCAGATAGCCACCCGTACTATCGGCTACAGGGTGTGCGCTCGGGATGGCGTGTTCGGCCAGAAAAGCCATTAAACTCAGACAATATGGGAGCTCTTCAGCCCGCGTCTGTTCGAACAGCGTGAGCACGAACCGCCCCTCGTCCGTCGTGACAAAATAGTTTGTATTTTCGATCCCGTCCGCGATCCCGGCGTAATCGCGCAGGGATCCCACGGAATACAGGCGCAGGAAAGCGTCGAGTTCGGATGCGGTGATATTGGTATAGACGGACATAAGCCGGTCCCACCGGGCACTAGCCTGGATGTCTCATGAGCCGCGGCGATGGTCGCCTGGTCACCCGCGAATTTTCCATCGGCGCTGAATACTCGTTATTTTTCTGAGGGAAGATAAGCTCCGTGCGATTCAAAGGACAAACCAGCACGCTTCGATCGGGCGAGAGATACCGGTTCGGGCTGCTTTCCCAATCAGTCGGAGCTTACCAGCTAAAGATCACCCATTGCG
>DAOWDI010000234.1 GCA_030639105.1 Gammaproteobacteria bacterium
AGGTCTGCAAGGACATCCTGGTGCCCATGAGCTCGATCCAGTCGCTCCGCTATATCAAGAAGGACAAGTACGGCCGGGTGAAGAAAGCGCTTTTCGAGCCCGACCAGAACATGCGGATCCGGGGGCATATCGATCGGATCCTGAGCGATGCCTTCAACGCGCCGGTCGGCAATTTTGAAGGTGGCGACGAGTAAGCGAAGACTCTCATTAAGGGACTGCGCTAGCGGGCCGGCTTTGATGCTGAGGTTCCTTCGTTGATGGCATCTGCCGCTTACAGCAAGCCATGGGCATCCCAACATGCGAATTTAAAGAGACTTTTAGTTGGATCCTTGTATCGCGCCATACGCCGACAGGACCACTTCCCCCACCTCAAGAAGATCCAGATGCGGGCCGCTAACCCATTCTCGCTACGAAAATAAGATACAAGCAAAATTTGACCATCGGCGGACCGTAGTAATGCGTATTGACCTTGCTATTGTCGAGGACAATCTCGGTGATGTAGAACTCATTCGATCGCTGCTGACTGAAGACTCCCCGGACGCCTTCAGCATCCGGCATGTCGAGCGGATCAGCGATCTCGGTGCACTCTGTGCGTCGGCATCACTGCCCGATGTTCTGCTGCTGAACCTGAATCGGCCTGACGCCCATGGCTTCGCGACTATCGACCAAGTACGTCACGATCTGCCCCAAGTGCCGATGGTTGCCATGACATCGTCCGCCGAAAACAAAATGGCGTATGATGCCGTCGATGCGGGCGTTCAGGACTTTATCATTAAAGGTGATTTCGACGGCCGCAGCCTGGCGCGGACCCTGCATTTCGCGATCAGCCGTCACCGTTGCACAAATGCCCCTTTCGAAAAAGCAAATTTCGACGAACTCACCGGTCTTGTTAACCGATTTCTGTTCCGTGACCGGCTCGCCCATGCATTGCGGCGCGCCAACCGCGGTGATGAGACGTTGGCGTTGTTGTTTATTGATCTCGATGACTTCAAGACTATCAATGATACCTACGGCCGCGATGTTGGCGACACCTACCTGCAGGCGTTGGCGCATGCTTTCGTCGACAATGTCCGTGATAGCGACACCGTAGCGCGCCTAGGTGGCGACGAGTTTGCCGTCATCGTTGAGGGTCTGAGCTATCCCCAGGCCGCAATTGACATCGCCAGAAAGCTCTTGAGTATCGCCGAGCAGCCGATCGAACTCGCCGAACACACGATCCGGGGTTCATTCAGCATCGGGATTGCGTTTCATACCGCGGATAATATTAACGGGCAGAGTTGGTTGATCAAGGGTGCGGGCTCCGCGCTGAGCAGCGCTAAATCATCGGGCAAGAACGACTACTGCACCTATACCGAAGCATTAGACTACGAGTTGGTAGCACGTCTCAAACAAGACTCGATGCTGCAATCAGCCTTGGCGAAAGACGAATTCCTACTTTACAGCCAACCAATCGTCGACACCCGGACGAAGCAGCTGTTGGCCTACGAAACGCTGATCCGCTGGCAACCGTCCGGTAAACGCCCGCTCCTTCCTGGGAATTTTATTTCCAGCCTCGAACGCCTCGGACTCATGTGCGAAGTCGGCGAATTCGTGCTGCGCCAGACCGTTGGGCAGCATGTCGACTGGATCGCTCAGGGAATGAAACCGGTATCGGTCTGTGTCAATGTGTCCGCATCCCAACTCGCCGATCCGGGCTTCGCAAACGTGGTTCGATCCGTGCTCGAGGAGTACGGGCTGCCGTCGGAACTCTTGAGTCTTGAATTGACTGAAGATCTGTTGATCAACAATACGCCCCATACACGGCGAATGTTCGCCGAGTTGAGCGAGTTCGGGGTGAAATTTTCCATCGACGATTTCGGTACCGGTCATAACAGCTACAGCTACCTAAAGAATTTTCCCATTTCGACAATCAAAATCGATCGATCGTTTACGCGCCTGCTCCACGTCGACCGTATCGGCCGTGCAATCGCGCGGTCACTGATCACGCTCGCGCGCGAACTCGACCTGAAGATCATCGCCGAGGGGGTGGAGAACCACATCGTCCTCGGGGAATTGGAGGGTCTGCAGCCGGACGGCCTACAGGGATTCCTGATCGGCCGTCCGATGGCCGCTGATCGGTTTGAGCGCCGATTCGTTCAAACTGCGACAACATTCGAACAAAACACGTTGATGTCTTTCTGAAACCTCGAATGCATCCTCGCGGCGGGCGCTGTGGTCGGAGGGCAGTTGGCCTATGTTGGCTGTCCGGTGGACAATCGCGCAATTACCGGATGGTCGCCGCGAGAGATGGGATCGATCCCGAATGTTGCGTGACCGAATGGGAATTCAAAGGCTATGCGGCCGACGCGGCGTCGGTCAGTTCCGCGGCCACGCGCAAGCGTCGTATCAAAAGATCGGTCTGCGCCGCATCGAGTTTGTTGCCGGTATTATCGGTTACGAAGAATACATCGATCGCCTTCTCGCCAAATGTACTGATATTCGCGCCGCGAACGTCAAATTCAGTTTCCGCTATCGCCGCGGCCAGATCGGCGAGTAGACCGATGCGATCCGCCGCGACGACTTCTATTGCGGTAATGCTTTTGGCGGCGGCTTCCAGATGTCGCACTTCGACCGGTAGGGCTTGCATTAGCACGTCGAGTTTGGTGGGATGCTTGACCGCCGGCGGTTCCTTTCCGCGTAGCACTTCTTCCAGGCGATCGCGGAGGCGGTCGAGCTGGCCCGCATCACTCACCGCCCCATCGCGGGTGTCGGTGATGTGGAATTCATCGAGGATACGGCCGTCACGCAGGGCATAAGCATGCGCTGCCAATGCCTTGGTATTGGCATTGGCCAGGATCCTGGTCAGGTGTGACAATAATTTCGGCCGATCGACACCCCACACCAGTACCTGCGTATAGCCGAGCGGTTCATTCGCTGATAGATACGCGCCTGATTGAAGTGCCAATCGGCGACACAGATCGAGCAACACGGCGGGCGGAAAATTTAAGGTGCAGGTGTTCGACAATACGGCGAGCGCCCCGCCCACTGCTTCCTTTTCCGCGCCCACGCACATGCCCAGAACGCTGTCCCGCCGTAACTTGAGCCGCTGCTCCTGGTTTGCCGGCGTGATCTGTCCGGTGCGCAAGCACGCGTCGGTTGCATGGAACAACTCGGTTAACAAGAATCCTTTCCAATCGGTCCACACACCGGGTCCGACGGCCGTGATATCCGCCACCGTCAGCAAGAACAGATAAATCAATCGCTCACGGTCACCGACAAAACGGCTGAACTCGACGATGACCTCCGGATCGGACAGGTCGTAGTGCTGCGCCGTTTTCGATAAATCGAGGTGATGGCGTACGAGCCAGGCAACCAGTTCCGTGTCGTCATTGGAGAGGCCGAGGCGCGTGCAAAATCTGCGTGCGAGTTGTTCGCCCAGTTCGGAATGATCGACCCCGCGGCCCTTGGCGATGTCGTGGAAGAGCAGTGCCACAAACATCAATTCCGGACGTTGCAGCTCCGCCATCAACTTCGATGCCAGCGGCATTTTGATATATTGGCCTTCGCCAAGCCGAAAATCGCGCAGGATATCGATCGCTCGGATGGTATGCGCATCCACCGTGTAACAATGATAACGATCGAACTGACCATGTCCGGTTATGCGGCCGAAGTCGGGAATAAACCTTCCCAGCACCCCGGTTTCATGCATCTGATTCAATACCGTGGCGACCTTACGCGGGGAACGCAGGAGATCGAGGAATAAATCGTTGGCGGCTCTCGATGCCCGGAGCTTCGCATCGACGAGGCCGGCGTGCTTGCGTACGGTACGTAATGCGCGACTGTCGAGGTGGCGATGTTCGTTTTGCGCTTCGACGAAGATACGGAGCATGTTTGTCGGATCGGCGGCGAAAACGCTCATGTCAGTGATGGTGACTTTGTTAGCGTGGACCAGCATGCCGCCACCCAGGTCGACCTTGCGGCGCCAGCTACGGGGCGGGCGGATCTGCTCCTCGAAGTGCAGGGCAAAGATAT
>DAOWDI010000281.1 GCA_030639105.1 Gammaproteobacteria bacterium
AGAGACCGGAACGACGATCGATATCACGGACGATGGGACCGTCAAAATCGCTTCGGTAGACAGTGCTGCCGGAAACGAGGCGCTGCGCCGCGTCGAGGCGATCACGGCGGACGTGGAGGTCGGCACCATCTATGAAGGACGCGTGCAAAAACTGATGGACTTTGGGGCCTTCGTTAATATTCTACCGGGGAAAGATGGCCTGGTGCACATTTCCCAGATCTCTCACGAGCGGGTCGAGAATGTCAGCGACCGGCTTACCGAGGGCGATACCGTCAAAGTGAAGGTGCTCGAGATCGATAAGCAGGGCCGGGTCAGGCTCAGTATGAAGGCCGTCGATTCCGAGTAAGCGTCTGCCCCCCCCCTGGGCGGCGATTCATCCAAGGCCGCGGTAAGGTTCATCTCCGCGGCTTCGCCGCCGGGCATTGTCTCTATCTCTGCGCGCGCGCTTAGTCCGTCTTGAATCGCCTCGGCGAATACCTTTCGGTCCCGTCCTTAGCGCGATGCGAGTGGCATGTTCAGAGGCTCGCTAGCTGAGTTTCGCAATTGCCCGAGATGGTTGCGGGTGCTGGTGCGCATACGGTCATGGTCCAGGGGTCTTCGATCCCGGCCAGATGAAATTGGTCTGACAGCATTGCCGAAGCCTCATTTGCGATCGGTCCAACGGCAACGCGATAAAGCGTGCCCTCTACCTGTTCGACGCGGATCACCCGCGGCGTGAATTCCGGGAACCGCGCGCCCCAGTTGCGTGCATTGACCACATTTGCGAAGCTGCCGATGACCGCATAGCGGCCGGGTCGCTGCGTCGCGAACGGGGCCGTCTCCTGTGAGGCTACCGCTTGGGCGTCGAGGGCAGCGTCTATACAAATCTTATGGCCGCCTACCAGTCGCATGAGCCGGCAGTCCTGCGCGGTTACCGAAGATAATGCATGATCGGGCAGCGTTTTTCCTGTCGCTGCGAGGCTGACGCCACTGCCTGCGAGTGCGGCAATTTTCAGGCCAACGGGGATCCCGGAGCAGCCCGATATTAAGATTGCCAGGACGATACTTATAAATTGTGCCGACCGCAATTGCATGATTAACATGAACTCTAGATATTAACTATCATAATCTCAATGAAATAACTATATATATTAATCTAAATTATAAGTATTTTTCTAGCCGTGTGAAAATCTGGATCTGCTGATGCCATCAGGTTGTGATCTCCACCACGCGGTTCTCGGTAACGATCAGATCCATGCTTACGTCATGTCCTCCAACCGGAAGTTCCTCCAGGATCTGATCGTCGAAGGCGACGCCGATCTTGAGCGTTTCCGGATGACGGACAAGCCAGCGGTCGTAGTATCCGGCGCCGAAACCGAGTCGGTCGCCATGGATCGAAAAACCGAGGCCCGGTACGATCGCGACATCGATCGGTGCGATCCAGGGCGTGTCGTCAGGCGGCGCCAGAATACCCAGTGGTCCAGGTTGCATAGACCGCCATCCGGGAAAGCGGACTGCCCGCATCTCGGTCCGATCGATTATCCGCGGAACGAGTATGACGATGCCGCGGGACTCGAGTGCATCGATCAGCCGGTGCGTATCAACCTCAGTGTCGGTTGATACGTAGAGGTATGCCGTTGCTGCTTGGCAGACCCCAGGCAAAGTCAGCAATTGATTCATAATAGATTGATTTGCTATGTTTTTTTTAGATTTTAAAAAGGCATCTCGCTGTAATTTCAGCGAGCGGCGCAACTCCGTTTTGGCATGATCGGAATTCATACTGAATGTGGCTCGGTCAGGCTCCCAGATTACGTTGCGCACGCATGCTCATGGCGGCCGTGCAAGTGTACCGTGAATGCGATCCAGCCAGAAAATCTCCATGCAAACCAATGACCGTGCGATCGCTACGCCGAGGAGTGAGAAATCCGGGTTAACTCCGGCCTCGGATTGCCTTACAATATACGGCGCTCAAGCTAGGTTTAGAGCGGTAACATAATCTGGAGTAGATGTAATCGATGGTAACTATCAGACTCGCACGCGGCGGCGCCAAGGCTCGCCCATTTTATCACGTCGTCGTCGCCGATAGTCGCGATAAGCGCGACGGGCGGCACATCGAACGGCTGGGTTTTTTCAACCCTATCGCTGCCGCGAATGAGGAGGATTTTCGTTTGGATGACAAACGCTATACCTACTGGCTGTCGGTCGGGGCCCAGCCTTCGCCACGGATCAGGAAGTTGGTTAAACAATTCAAGACCCAGGCGCCGGCGACAGTCTCCTAGCATTCACGCGTGTAGGTGGCCCCGGGGATCCCCAGTATCGTGACCCGGGTGCGGGATGGACGTTATCCAAACGCTAGCGCACCACCATGGTTCGGGTCTCGTCTCGATCGGTCGCGTCAACGGCCTTTACGGCACCCGCGGGTGGCTAAAAATTTATTCCTATACCCGGCCCCGCGACAACATCCTCGCCTATCCAACTTGGAAGTTGTCCGACAACAACACCTGGGTCCCCTTCAAATTTATTGCCCATAGGCGCCAAGGCGCCGGTTTTGTTGCATCGCTAGACGGCATTTTGGACCGTGACAGCGCTACCCAATGGATTGGTAGTGAGATAGCGATAGACCGCGCCGCACTCCCGGAGAATGCCGCGGGAGAATACTACTGGACGGACTTGATCGGCCTTGATGTCTTCAATCAGGAAGGGGTCTTGCTTGGAACAATCACCGGGTTGCTCGAGACGGGGGCGAATGATGTTCTCGTCGTGAACGGGACCCGGGAACATCTGATCCCGTATGTCATGGTGCATTACGTAGCACAAGTCGATCTCGAGCGCGGGTGTATGGTGGTGCATTGGCATCCCGACGATTAAGCACGTGAAGTTTACCGTCGTTACCTTGTTTCCCGAACTCATTGCCACTTTCGCCGCAACCGGGATCGTGGGGCGGGCGAGGGATGGCGGGCATGTCATCATCGATACAGTCGATCCGCGTGCATTTACGACCGAAGGTAGGGGTCGGGTCGACGATGCGCCATATGGCGGCGGGCCCGGCATGGTCATGATGGTGGCGCCACTCAGGGCCGCCATCGCGGCGGCGCGCAACTGTCTTCGGGACGGCTCGACGGTTGCCTATTTAACCCCTCAGGGCCGGCGTATCGACCAGCAGCTCATCGTGGAACTAACGCGCGTCGCGCATCTGATCCTCGTCGCCGGCCGTTACGAGGGTATCGACGAGCGCGTTATCGAACGAGATGTCGATATAGAACTGTCCTTGGGTGATTTCGTGATG
>DAOWDI010000137.1 GCA_030639105.1 Gammaproteobacteria bacterium
ACCGCGATGCGCGCCGACGCCCGCCGCGATGGTGAGGCGGCATTCGCGACGGTGGCCAAGGAGTTCGAAGCGCTTTTCATTCAACTCATGCTCAAAGCCACACGCGATGCTTCGGTCGATGGGGGACTGTTCAACAGCCGCGAGCTGAAGCTCTATCGCGAAATGCTTGATAGCCAGGTGGCCCTGGCCATGGCCGATCAGGGTGGATTTGGCTTTGAGGCGATATTGCGCGATCAACTGGATATCGATAGCAACGCTGAACCCGATGCCGAACTGAAGATCCCCCAGCCGGTACCTTTCCCGCCGCTGTTGACCGTGCCCGCGACGGGCGCGACTCGCGTGGACCGTGCCGGTCCCGCGCAATCCGGAGTGAATGCGCCCTCCAACATTGAATTTGTCCGCGCACTGCGACCGCTGGCGCGCGACGCAGCATCAAAGTTGGGCGTTAGTACCGATGTGCTCATTGCGCAGGCCGCACTCGAAACCGGATGGGGCAAACACACGATCAGGCACCCCGATGGCCACAGTTCGAATAATCTCTTCGCGATCAAGGCCGGTTCCGCATGGGATGGTGACAGTATCGATGTGCGGACCTTGGAATACGTCAATGGCCGGCCGCTGCGGCTCAATGCACGTTTTCGCGCCTACCCGAATGTCGAGGCCGCTTTCGACGACTACGTAGGTTTTCTCCGGCAGCACCCAAGATATGCCGCGGCACTGAACCACGGCGGCGATCAGGGTGAATTCGTCGCCAGGCTGCAGCGCGCCGGTTATGCGACCGATCCGCGCTATGCGGAAAAGATACTTGCGATTAAAGATCAGATCAGCGCGCAATCGACGCTCGCTGCGCGCTGAGCATAATTTGGGTGGGATAGCACCATGGCAAACATTTTCAGTATCGGCGTTTCCGCACTGGTTTCGGCACAGCGGCAACTCAGCACCACGAGCCACAACATCACCAACGTCAATACCGAAGGATATTCCAGGCAACGTGCGGAACTCAGCCAGTTGCCAGCGCAGACTTTGGGTAACTTGTTTTTCGGTAGCGGGGTGAGGGTATCGGAAGTTACCCGTATCGCGGACCAGTTTTTGATCACCCAACTGCGCTCGGCGATCGCTAATGAGGCCAAGGCATCAGCGTATCTGGGCTTCTCCACCCAGGTCGATAACCTGATCGGCGATGGCCTATTGACCTCGTCTCTAGGGGGTTTCTTCGCCGCCTTGCAGGATGCAAACGGTGACCCCGCGTCAATCGCGACGCGCGAGGTATTATTGAATTCAGCGCAGTCCTTTGCCGCACGATTTCGTGACCTCAACCAACATTTGGACGCCATCGCGCGCGAAATCAACGGCGAAATCGAGGCGGACGTAGACCACATCAATACCTTGTCGAAATCGATCGCCGACATCAACGGCGCCATCGCTCAGGCAACCGGGCCCGCACGCGGCGAACTACCGAACGATCTGTTGGACCAGCGCGATAGTCTCATCGCGGAATTGTCGAACCTGGTTGGGGTCGAGACCCTCGAACAGGAAGACGGGGCGATGAACGTATTCATCGGAACGGGACAGCTGATCGTTGCCGGCACCACGGATCTTCCACTTGTCACAATGCCGAATCCACTCGACGGCACCCGCCTCGAGGTCACTTCGAGTAGCATCGGTGCACCCTTGATCGTGAGCCAGTTGATCACGAACGGCGAACTCGGCGCCGCATTGGAGTTCCGCGATGACGTGTTGGACCCGGCGCGCAGCGAGATCGGGCGGCTCGCCGCGGCACTCGCGATTTCATTTAACGAACAGCACCGTGAAGGGTTTGATCTCAATGACAATTTCGGTACCGATTTCTTTTCCTTAGGCAGCCCCCAGGTCAACGCCGACCCCGCTAATACCGGTGCGGTGACGGTTGCCTTCGATACTGCCGACGTCGCGTCCCTGACGGCCGCGGATTACCGACTGTCGCACGACGGCACGGATTTCACCTTGACAAACCTCCTTGACGGCAGCTCCCAGACATTAAGCGGCCCTGGGCCGTTCAATGTAGATGGCTTGATCATTTCCATCACCGCCGCGCCCGCGGCCGGTGACGATTATCTGCTTCAACCAACAAAATCGATTGCCCGGGAACTGTCGGTGACGATTTCGGATCCGCGCGAGATTGCGCTGGCCCGTCCTAACCGGACCAGCGCAGGCTTTGCCAATATCGGCGATGCCACGATCTCTGTGCCGAGTGTGCTCGACGTGACCGATCCAAGTCTGCCGATCCCCACGCAACTGGTGTTCAACGACCCGCCAACGACATTTCAGGTCGGCGGCGTTGGGCCGCTGATCCCCTACACAAGCGGCGGTGACATCGATATGAACGGTTGGCGCGTACAGATCAGCGGCGCCCCTGAGCCGGGCGATGTGTTTATCATCGACCCCAATGTTGGCGGCGCCGGCGACAACGGTAATGGGCTTATCCTCGCCGATCTGCAATTGACTAAGATCCTCGACGGCGCCACGGCCAGCTACCAGGAGGCGTACAGCCAACTGGTCGGAATGGTCGGTTCGAAAACACTGCAAACGCAGCTCAGCCGCGACGCCTTGATCGTGTTGAAGGAGCATGCGCAAGCCTCGCGCAATTCGCTCTCAGCGGTCAATCTGGATGAGGAGGCGGCGGCACTGCTGCGCTTTCAGCAGGCCTACTCGGCCGCCGCCCAGGTGATTTCGGTGGCGAATGAGACCTTCGATTCGCTGCTTGGTGCGGTAAGGAGATAGACGTGAGAATTTCGGATGCGCAACGCTTCGACCAGGCGATCAACAGTTTCCTGAGACTACAGGCGAATACCGCCGTTTTCCAGGAGCAGATCGCTTCGGGCAAAAAGATCAATTCACCCGCGGACGACCCGGTTGCCGCGGCACAGGCCCTGTTGATTAGCGAACGGGTGGCTGCTACGGGGCAATACGACCGCAATGCCGGCTTCGCGGATCTGCACCTGTCCCAACAGGAGTCTGCCGTCGCCGCGGCCAACGACGCGCTACAGCGGATCCGCGAACTGACGATCCGCGGCAAGACGACCACCATGACGGCGGCGGATCGGCGTTTCATCGCTGCCGAGATGCGCCAGCGCCTGGACGAGATCCAGAGTCTCGCAAATTCGCGGAATTCAGCTGGGGAGTATATCTTCGCCGGGTCGCTGGTCGACACCCAGGCATTCACCGTCGATGCCGCCGGCAACGCCGTCTATAACGGTGATCAGACCACGCGCGATATCAAGATCAGTGAATTCCGCTCCATCACCGAAGGGTTCACGGGCTTTGATGCGTTCATGGCGATCAGAAACGGCAACGGTACTTACGTGACCGATCTGGGGGCCGCGAACAGTGGCAGCGGACAGATCGTGCCGGGCGGGGTGGTCGATAAGTCTCTGTATCAGGCGCACGATTTCCGGGTCTCGTTCACCGGCCCGGCGACCTTCGATGTGATCGACGATACCACGGGTGCAACGGTGCTCGCGGCCCAACCCTATACCGACGGCGCCGCAATCGCCTTCAACGGCATCCAGCTCAGTATTATCGGTACACCGGCGGCGGGCGATGAATTTCTCGTGGGTCCGAGCCAAAACCAATCGGTGTTTGATACCGTCGGGGGCGTTATCGCGACGATGGAATCGGCGGCTGCGACGACGGCGGATGCGGCCCGTTTTCAAAACGACCTCGACCGCGCGATCGGCGATATCGACCAGACCTTGGACCGCTTTCGCGAGGTTCAGGCAGTCATCGGGGCGCGGCGCAACACCATCGAATCGCAACAGCAGGCCAACGCGGACCTGAGCTTGCAGCTGCAGACGAT
>DAOWDI010000256.1 GCA_030639105.1 Gammaproteobacteria bacterium
AAGATGGACGCTTGTTCTTGCGTAAATCCGCTGGACTGGTGCGAGATGTCTTCCATACCCGGCATATGCTCAATCTCAAGGGGCGCATGGGTATCGGGCACGTCCGCTATCCGACGGCAGGCGTATCGTCCAACGCCGAAGCACAGCCGTTCTATGTCAATTCTCCTTATGGCATCACGCTTGCTCATAACGGCAACCTTACAAACTCCGAGCAACTGAAGCAGGAGCTATTCGAAGACGACCTCAGACACATCAATACCGAATCCGATTCCGAAGTGCTGCTCAACGTGTTCGCTCACGAACTGAAACGCCTGGGTAAATTCAGAATCGACGCCAACGATATTTTTCATGCCGTCGAGCGTGTTCACGAACGCTGCAGCGGCGGTTATGCTGTGATTGCCATGATTACCGGCGTCGGTATCATCGGTTTTCGCGATCCTCATGGGATCCGCCCTATCGTATTCGGCAAGCGTGAGACCGATCTCGGCACCGAATATATTGTCGCCTCGGAAAGTGTCGCTATCGATGTATTGGGATTTGAATTGGTCAGGGATATTGCGCCGGGCGAAGTTGTTTTTATCAGCAAAGAAGGTAATCCGCAGACAAAACGCTGCGCCCCGGAAATGGGAATCGCACCCTGTATCTTCGAACATGTCTACCTCGCGCGGCCCGATTCGATCATCGATGGTATATCGGTCCACAAAGCCCGGATGCGAATGGGCGAAGCGCTCGCGCACAAGATCCAACGCGAGTGGGGCGAACACGGCATCGATGTCGTCATTCCGATCCCGGATACTTCGCGTACGGCGGCACTCGAGTTGGCATATGAACTCGGCGTCAAATATCGCGAAGGCTTTATTAAAAACCGTTACATACCTCGCACATTCATTATGCCCGGCCAGGCGATGCGGCGTAAATCCGTTCGCCAGAAACTCAATGCCATAGGCCTCGAGTTCGAAGGCAAGAATGTGTTGCTCGTCGACGATTCAATCGTTCGCGGTACGACATCGAGCCAGATTGTCCAGATGGCGAGGGAAGCCGGGGCCAACCAAGTCTATTTTGCCTCCGCCGCGCCGCCTGTTGTCTATCCGAATGTCTATGGCATCGATATGCCGACCGGCGGGGAATTGATCGCCTGCAATCGTTCGATTGAGGATATTGGGTGCCACATCGGTGCCGACAAGATCATCTTTCAAGATCTGGATGACCTGGTCGAGGCCACACGTAGAGGCAACAGAGACATTCGGCGGTTTGACTTGTCGTGTTTCAACGGTGAGTACGTCACCGGTGATGTCAGCGAGACCTATCTTAACCGGGTCGAAGCGATGCGCTCCGATGAGGCGAAAGCCAAGCGCGCGGCGTCCGAGAATTCCTTGAGCGACCTGCATAATAGTTCGGCCGAGATGTCAGCGGACGTTTGAGCTACCCTTCGTTTGTTCGCGAGGCGTGGTGCCGTTTGCTCGAGTGGTCTTTGCGCCGGCGCGGCGGGCTTGTGATTGACTTCAATTCATGTTCGTAATATCGTCGTAACGCTTAAGCGCCGATTTGAATATTAGCTTGCGGGCGCTATAAAAGAACAGCTAAAGCGAAATATCTGCTTTAGACGTTTTTTCCCAGGGCTACGCATCCCCCCGCATCCATCTCGGCAGCAAAACCGGGCGACTATCGTCACGGCGTCAATGTTGCGTCTATGCGATATTCGGGGTGGACCGATAGACTCTTAAAGGTAAAGATGGATGAACGCCAATCAAGAATTTGACGATGCGCTCGCGACGATCGCCTGCCGCGCCGGTACGTCGCAAACCGCTGAACTCGAAAACAGTGATCCAATCTATGCGACGTCGAGCTTTCGTTTTAAAAATGCCGCACAGGCGGCCGCCCGGTTTTCCGGTAATGAGCCCGGGAATGTGTACTCGCGATTCACCAATCCGACCGTACGGACGTTCGAGGAGCGCCTTGCGGCGCTGGAAGGCGGACAATGTGCGGTTGCTACAGCCTCGGGTATGAGTGCAATCATGGGTCTATGCCTCGGCATGCTCGCGGCAGGTGACCACGTCGTATCTTCATATAACGTATTTGGAAGCACGATCAATCTGTTCAAGAATATTTTGTCGAAGTTCGGGATTGAATTCACGTTCGTCGATCTGGTCGATCAGCAAGCTTGGGAAGCGGCGATCCGTCCGCATACAAAATTGCTGTTTCTCGAAACCCCGTCGAATCCTTTAACCGAGGTAGCCGACATTGGCGCGCTTGCGGCACTCGCTCATGGGGCCGGCGCGCTGCTCGTCGTCGATAATTGTTTTTGTACGCCAATTCTTCAGCGACCCTTGGCGCTCGGTGCCGATATCGTTGTTCATTCGGCGACAAAGTACATTGATGGTCAGGGCCGCTGCATCGGTGGCGCCATTGTCACATCGCGCGATATCGTCGACAATAAGCTGATTCCTCTTATGCGCTCCGGTGGACCGAGCATGAGTCCGTTCAATGCATGGGTCTTTCTCAAGGGTCTCGAGACGCTATCTGTGCGTATGCAGCAGCATAGCCGTGGGGCGGGCATTGTCGCGGCGTGGTTGGCGGAACAGCAATGGGTTAACGAGGTGCATTATCCCGGTCTACCGTGCCACCCTCAGCACGACATCGCTACGCGGCAGCAAAGCCATTACGGCGGAATCGTTTCCTTCGAGGTAGTCGGTGGACGCGATAATGCATGGCGTTTCATCGACGCACTTCGATTGTTTTCGATAACCGGCAATCTGGGTGATAGCCGCAGCATTGTCACTCATCCCGCAAGCACGACGCACTGCCGGATCAGCGCGGAAGATCGCGCACGCAGCGGCATTGGCGAAGGGTTGGTGCGTCTGTCAATCGGGCTCGAAGAACCCGATGATCTGATAGCGGATCTGGCACGCGCCGCAAATGTGTGAGAAAAAATAATGGGTTCACGAAATTTGTCGACACCACACACTACCGGATCTTCTGGCGCGAGTGCTCGGGCGCCCCTGTTTGGTACGCCGCCGCGGGTTGGGCCCGAGGAGGGCTCGGTCGCGGTTGAGGCAGCCGGATATGCGGCGCGAACCACCGAGTTGCTCGCCGATCTTCTACTGCAGGTTATCCGGGAGCGCGAGCCGGCGCTCGAACCCATTTTATTGTCCGGCTCCAAGCTGGCTGCCGCACACGAAGCGCTTCTCATGCGTGCGCTGCAAGCGCTCGGGATCTGGTATCAGTTGCTGAATATTGCCGAGGAGATAGCCAGTCAGCGGCGGCGGCGATTGCTAGAGATCGAACATGGCGCCGAGGCGGTTCCCGGTACATTTGCCAACGTATTTGCCGAGGCCCGCGGCGCGGAGATCGAATCAGCGCGGATCCAGGCCATCTTGGATAAGACATTCGTCGTGCCTGTGATCACCGCCCATCCTACTGAGGCCAAACGCGTCACCGTACTGGAGATCCATCGCCGCATTTACGTCATCCTGTTCAAACTTGAATCGGACGTCTGGACGGCGCGTGAGCGCGAGGATCTCACCCGCCATTTGTTTATCGAGATAGAGCTCTTATGGCTGACTGGTGAACTGCGTTTGGAGCGCCCGACCGTCGATCATGAGGTGGCCTGGGGTTTGCATTTTTTCAATGAGTCGTTGTACGAACAGTTGCCGGTCCTGGTACAGAAATTGAGGGGAGCATTGGCCAGCGCCTATCCGAATGCGGTCTTTAACATCCCCGCCGTATTCAGTTTCGGTTCGTGGATCGGCGGCGACCGCGACGGCAACCCCGGAGTGCGTAACCGGGCAACACGCAATGCCTTGTTTCACTATCGCCTCTCGGCGGTGCGGCACTACTGCGATCGCTTGGCGGCCTTAAGTCAGCGCTTGAGCGTTGCCGAACACGCGATCGAGATCGATGCAGCGTTCATCACCGCACTCGATCGGATCCTCGATGACAGCGGCAACCGGTCGACGGTGGAACAACGCAATCCTGGTGAGGTCTTCCGCCAGTATGCGGCGTGCATGGGCGAGCGGATGCGCGCTACCCTGCGCGCGGCGGAGCACCGCGCGCGTCCCGCTGCCGGCGCCTTCGCCTATCGCGATGCCGATCAGTTCATTGCGGATCTTCGCTATCTGCATGCCGGTCTCGATGCTTCGGGATGTGGGTTGCTGGCTCGCGAACTGGTGATGCCGATCATGGACGAAGCCCTGAGTTTTCGATTCTGTACCGCAAGGCTCGACATCAGGGAAAACAGTACGGTGGTGACCGCAACCCTGCGGCAAATCTGGAGCGCCATCGAGCAACAGGATGTGTCACACTGTCCACCTCGTCGGTCGGCGGCGTGGCGTGGCTGGTTAGCCGCGCGGCTCGGGGACGACAAGATACCCGATTTTGACAAGGATGGTATTGACGCGGCAGCTTTCGAAGTCATTGAGCTGTTTGAATTGATCCGCGAAGCGCGCCAGGAAAATGACGCCGATGCGATCGCCACATTCATCCTCAGCATGACGGAATGCGCGGCCGATATCATCGGCGTTTATCTGCTTGCGCGCATTGCTGGCATCTACAAACCGGGATCGCCCTCCACGTTGCGGGTCGTGCCATTGTTCGAAACTATCGCCGATCTGCGCGCGGCGCCGGCGGTCGTCGATGAGTTGCTCGACATCGGTTCGATCCGCGCCTTATTCGAATCACCAGCGGCCTGCTTCGAGGTCATGATCGGATATTCCGACTCGAATAAGGATGGTGGTTTCCTCTGCTCGAGTTGGGAGACGAACTGCGCGCAGCGTCGCCTGGCCGAAGTCGCTAGAAAGCGTGGCGTTATTATCTCATTTTTTCACGGCCGCGGCGGGTCGGTCGGCCGCGGCGGTGCGCCAACGGGTCACGCGATTGCAGCCCAGCCCGCGGGCTCGGTAGCTGGGCGCCTGCGGGTAACCGAGCAGGGCGAGGTGGTGTCCTATAAATACGCCAACCGTGGGACCGCCCTCTATAATATGGAGTTACTGTCAGCGAGCGTGTTCGCACATGCATTGAAATCTGAAGACGAGGCGGCCTTGCGGCCGCAGCCCGCACTCGACGAGGCGATAGAGCAGCTCGCTGCCTATTCGTTCGAAGCATATCGCCGATTCGTCAAGCAGCCGGGGCTGGTCGAATATTTCGAGCAGGCGAGTCCGGTCAACGAACTTGCATTACTGAACATCGGCTCGCGTCCACCGCGCCGTCGCGGCGTTACCGATCTCAGTGGACTACGGGCGATCCCGTGGGTGTTTGCGTGGACACAAAACCGGCACCTCATTCCTGGCTGGTACGGAATGGGTTCGGCGTTGGCGCAATTTATCACCGAACGTGGCGAACAGTCGCAAGACTTGCTAAAACAGCTCTACCAGGAATCGCGATCGTTTCGCCTCTGCGTCGGCGAAGTCGAAAAGGCGCTGGCGCAGACCGATCTGGATGTCGCGCGAGCCTACGCCGAGTTGGTCGAGGATGAGTCCACTCGACTCGTGATCGTGGCGGCAATTGAAACCGAATATCACGCGACTGCCGAACAGATCCTGCGTCTCGTCGGTGGGCAACGGCTCGGCGAGCGGTTTCCGCGTTTTCGACGGCGCCTCGCGCGCCGGATCGTGGCACTGGATATGGTCAACTACAAACAGGTCGAGCTGCTCGCACAGTTTCGTGCAATGGCCGATGACGATCCGCGGCGCCAGCAGACCCTGATTTCACTTCTTTTGTCGATCAATTGTGTGGCATCGGGGTTTGGTTGGACGGGATGATGTCCAGTGCGGTACGCGGACTTTGTCCGCGGTGCTGGAATTTTGGCGGCCGATCACCTGACTTCGATACATAACCCTACAGCTTTTGTGGCTAATAGTTTGCCCCACCGATGGTTACCTGGGAGCTATCCTCCGCCGAATGCCGGTGGCACAATGCGCGTTTGATGCCGGAAAAACGGAGGTCTGATATGACAATCAAAGTAGGCGACAAGATGCCAGACGGCAGGTTTGCGGTGATGACCGCCGAGGGGCCCGGGGAGTTGACTACAGACGAATTGTTCAGCGGGAAGAAGGTCGTCATGTTTTCCGTGCCCGGGGCATTTACGCCGACCTGTTCGGCCAAACATCTCCCCGGATTCGTGGCACAAGCCGATGCTATCAAGGGCAAAGGCGTGGACGCTGTTGCGTGTCTGTCCGTCAACGATGTATTCGTGATGGATGCCTGGGGTAAGAGCGCCGGGGCCGAGGGTAAGGTCACCATGCTCGCTGACGGCAACTGCGATTACACCAAGGCACTCGGACTGGAGATCGATGCATCGGACTTCGGCATGGGCATGCGCAGTTTGCGCTTCGCGCTGGTCGTCGACGATGGCGTCGTTGCGCAAGCATATATCGAGGCCGCGTCGGCGGAACTCGCAGTCAGCTCTGCCGAGAATATCGTCAAGAACCTGTAGACGATATGGGACGAAATCGTTAACGGTTCGAACCATACGACACTGATCCGGTAGATCCCGATAAACATTGAGCTACGGAGAACACTAAGAATACTCGAAGAATAGAAAAATATTTCTTTCTTTGTGTTCGCCGTGG
>DAOWDI010000183.1 GCA_030639105.1 Gammaproteobacteria bacterium
CTACAGGGATAAAGGTCAGGGGCGTGAACACGCCATGACAAATTCATCGGGAATGAATTTGGACAACCGAAGGTTGCCTGGATGGTGAGGAACATGGATGTTCCTCATCCTATCTTGTCAGGTTCGCTCTGGGCTTGGGCACCAGGGCCGCCAGTGTGTTGTTCAGGGTCGATTCGCCCCAACCGTTACCCCGTAAGAAGGAATTGATCTACACGCTTGGGTTCACCGACGCCAGCCCGGCATTCTGTCAAAACTATCCGCAAGGTTGCCCCCGCGGTTGTCGCCGCGTGGAGCGAGATCCTCAAGGCAGTGCCGAATTCGCGCCTGGTCGTCAAGGCGCGGCACAGCGGTGCCGAGATCACGCGCCGGCATTTGCACCTTGCATTTTCCGGCTGTGGCGTCGACCCGGCAAGAGTGGAATTGCGTCCGGTATCCGCCGACCGCAGCGACCATCTAACCGCGTACAACGAGATCGACATCGCACTCGATACGTTTCCCTATCATGGCACCACGACAACCTGCGAGGCGTTGTGGATGGGGGTGCCGGTCGTCACCCTGGCGGGGACCGCGCACGCGCAACGGGTGTCGTATTCGATCCTGAAAAACCTCGATCTCGACGAACTGGTCAACTGGAGCAGCGCCGATTACGTCGCGAATGCGATCCAACTCGCTCGTGATACCCACCACCTGACACAGCTTCGAGGAGAAATCCGGAAACGCCTGGAACAATCGATCCTGTGCGACCCCGATCGCTTCACGCGCCAGTTCGAGGAAGCACTTACAAATATCGCAGACACCCATAGCAAAGAGAGACAGGCGAGGGCAGTTGCCGGTTAGGCTGCACTACACAGACTCCTGGCACGTTAAGTACTATTCAGACGCCATCACCGATGTCACGGCCTTGACGACCGACTTGATCGCGGTATCCCGCAGCGTGAGGTAACACGGCAGCGCAAGGGTTTCGTCCGCGAGCCGGTTGGTATTCGTCAGATCACCGCAGGCCGCGTCGGCAAACGCCGGATGATAATTTACGCCGCGTTGCCACCAGCGCCTGGATTCTACCTTGTAGCGGTCTAATTTCGCCGCTACCTCGCTCGCTGAACGATCGATAAATCGAAAGACCGCGGTCGAACTGGTCCAGCTTTTACCGTAACCCGGCAGGCACTGAATATCCGGGTATTCGGCGAATGCCGCGCGATAGGTAGACGCGACTCTCAACCAGGTCCTGCGAGTGTCGCGCCATTTCTGTAACTGCGCGAGACCGATGGCCGCATGGTATTCGCTGAGCTTCGCGTTGAGACCCATATGGTGGACTATCCGCGTAGACGTGAAACCGAAGTTCGTCACCTCGCGTATCCTTTCGATGAAGCCCGGGTCCGTGCAGATAACGAACCCGCCCTCCCCGACGCCAAGCGGTTCAGTCGCGTATAGACTCACTACGACGGGAATGTCGCTGGGCGTAACGGAATCGAAACCAGCGGCAGCATCGATCACGACTGCAATGCCGCTGTTGCGTGAGAACTCGCGCCACACGGTAACGTCTACTGGTGCCCCGAATGGAGATACCGGGATCACGGCGCAGGGTCGCGAAGGCATTTGGCCAAGTTCGGCATCGACTCTAGCGGGATCCAGTGCCCAACTATCCACGTCAACATCGATCAGATAGGGTATCAGGCCGGCGGCGACGACCGCGCTGGCCGTCGCGACGGATGTCCACGACGGCAGCACGCAAAGGCTGCCGGGTTCGAGATCGAGCGCTAGGAGACTCGCGATAAGTCCTGAGGTACCGCTCGCGGTGAGGCACACGCTCGTTGCCTGTGTCTGCCTACCGAGAAAGTGGGACTCGAGCCGCCGTTCCAGTTCGCTACATAAGGGTCCACGATTCGTATAGACACGGCTGCGATCGATTTGACGCACCCACGCTGCAAGTTCGTCCCAGCGCGGCAGCAACGGCAGGCTGATCGGAATATTGACCGGTGGCGATTTTACCCGCCGTAGCGCCGACCCGGTGTCGAGACGTATCAGGTCGGCGGTGGCCGGGACTGCCGCCGATCTCGAGGTCGATAATCTATCCGATTGCTGCATGATGCATCGATTCCGTACGAACGAATGAACGGTTTTCGTGATCGTTGTGGGTTACACCGGCAGCCGTCAATAAATCGACGCCGATAACGACATTTTCCGGGTCACTCAGCAGGTTATCGACAATATATTGCCGCATAAACCCTGTTCCGCCGGCTATCAGTGTTGTTTTTTCCCTCATGCCGGAACAAATGCAGAATCCATGCCATCGCATGGGCGGTGTCTCCCGGCCGCACCTGCGGCGGCAATGATCCGCCGCTCGGATTGCCGTTTTATCGCGCATCGTTCTCGAGGACCCCACAAGCGCATCAACAGACAAGCTGGAATGCTTTGTGCATTGTTTTGCGGTGAATCGACAATGAGGTGAGGAAGCGACCCGTGAATAAGGCCCCTATCAGTGTATTGATTGCCGCGTCCGTGTGCCCGGACACGGTGTCGGCGTGTATCGAAAGCGTGTTACAACAAAGCCTCGCACCGGCGGAAATCATTGTCGCCGTCAGCTC
>DAOWDI010000060.1 GCA_030639105.1 Gammaproteobacteria bacterium
CAGCTACTAATACCCCCAGTTCTCCCATACGCCGCACCAACAGGTCACCCGGTATATGGGGGCGATCGTCCCTCCAAACCAGGCGGCCGGCGGCCCCCGGCGGAGTTTCCATCCGCATAAATTCCAGCCGCACCTCGGTATCCCTCGTCGCCGTGTTGATTGCCGGCACGACTGTTCGCAGTTTGAGCGGAAACATCGCTCCAGCATGCCGAAACCCAAGCGCTTGGGCGCCTTTGACCTGCTCGAGATCGCTTATCGGTACTTTCGCCGAGACCTCGAGATTGGTGATATCCAAGATCTCTAGTATCTCTTCGCCCACCGTTACATACTGTCCGACCGCGGCGATCCGATCGGTAATGGCTGCCGTGAACGGACTAAGGACCTCGCAGCGCGTCGTATTCAGCCGCGCTTTGTGCAACTGCGTGATCAAATCATCACGCTGCCCCTTGAGTATCGCCAAATCGCTTTCGCGTTCGTCCAGAAACTCTTCGGATACTGATTGGCGCAATGTCAGTTCCCGTGTTCTCAAGAGCTTGCGCTCGGCGAACGCTATGCGTGAATCGCCAACCCCGACTTGCGCTTCAATGGATCGCAATGCCAGATCCTTGTCCCGGCAATCCAAGATCGCCAGACGTCCGCCGCGCTCGACGACTTCCCCTACCCGGACCGGCAGATCGACGACTTGTGCCGCTATTTCAGCACTGATCTTTGTTCGATTGATGCTTACAGCCGTCGCGGGCGCGGCATGTTCCGGGTAGAGCGCGATGTCCGACAAACGTGACGTTCGGATCCGGATGGGCTCTTCGGCGTAGCTCACGACAGAAAGCATTAGCAGCCATAGGCAACTTTTGGCACTCATCTCAAAATAGTCGGTGCGCGCGCATGTTCTTGACTGAGTCGATGCGGGGTCAATTGAAAAGGTATAACCTGCCGCTAACAGGTCATTTTTCTTGTTATAAGGTGTGCGAACAATGATTGAACAATACATTGAATACGAACACAACGGAACCATACTGGAAGCTTACATGGCACTCGACGAAGCGCAGCAAAGGCCGCGTCCCGCCGTGCTGATCTCCCATACCTGGGAGGGGCGCGGCGAATTCGTCTGCGATAAAGCGCGGATCCTGGCGGGAAAAGGTTACGTGGGCTTTGCGCTCGATTTATACGGCAAGGGCATTATCGGCAGCGGGCCGGAAGAAAACGGACGATTGATGCAGCCATTCCTCGATAACCGCGGCCTGTTACAAGCACGCATGCTCTGTGCGCTCGACGCCCTTCGTGCACAAGAGGAAGTCGACAGCGGGAAAGTTGCCGCCATCGGCTATTGCTTCGGCGGACTTTGCGCATTAGACCTCGCACGCGTTGGAGCTGATGTTCAGGGGGTGGCGAGTTTCCATGGCCTTCTGGGCAGGCCAGGGAATACTGACGGCAGCACCGTCACTGCAAAAGTTCTGATACTTCATGGTAATGACGACCCGATGGCGCCGGTCGATGACCTCATAGCTATTGAAAGGGAACTAACACAAGCCGGTGCGGATTGGCAGGTGCATACGTATGGCAACACCATGCACGCGTTCACAAATCCTAATGCCAACGACAGCCAAATGGGCACGGTTTATAGCGAGGTAGCGGATCGCCGCTCGTGGATCAGCCTGATGAACTTTCTCACAGAAGTGCTGGCTTAGACCGGCTACCGATCTTTGACGCTGCCAAAAACACCTTCATCGATCATTCTCGTGCAAGGGGATCTTGAGTACCATGCGTGTGCGGGCAAAAACTCCTTCCGGGACGCCCATTGCGCGCTTGAGGGCTACATCGCGATCCCATTGATTTTTCAAACGCCCGATCTGGCGAATTTTGCCGATACTAACGCGGCCGATCTGGTACCAGGGTGAAACGAGCGGGAAAAACTGCAACGGCCAATCGCTGCCGTAGAGCATCCGCTCCGACAAGCCAGGAACCGTCAGGGCATCCTGCAAATAACCGAGTTTATTGATCTGGGTAAGGCTTGAAATATCTGTAAAGAGGTTTGTATAGCGCTCAAATAACGGCAGCAGACGTTCAAAATTTCCTTCACCTTCACTCTCACCCGTCGTTGCAATATGAGCGGCGATCACGGTTACACCCATATCGAGTGGTAATATCAGCCGGATGGGATCACCCAGTTCATCCCGTGCGCTGCCGAAAGAATGTTCCCGTCCAACGTGAATAAGTAGCGGCAAATCCAGTTCGACTAATGCCTTGTAAAATGGGGCTATCGTCCTATCGGATGGATCGATCGCCATGATTGCGGGGATCCATTTCACGAGGACGGCGCCTGCCTTCTTCACTCCTTGCAAGCGTTCAAGCGCATCCAACCGATACGGGTTGACACTCGCACCGAATAACAGGTTTTCATAGCGGCTCGTTTCACGGCTCACGAATTCGTTTGGTACATAGACCTGCGTCTTTCCCCAATCCAGTTCTCCGTTTTCATCGATCACACCGTCCATGGCAAGGACCACGGCTTTGTGCACGCTCGCAGACTCTCCCACGTGTTTGGCTATCTGCTGGAAAACGACCTGGTCGCCCTCGGCCGCCAATTCGTTGCGCTTCACACCAAACGCGCGCAGGTACCAACTAAATTTATAACTGTCGCGCAGTTCGGGATTAATATAGCAACCACTGCCGCCGGCACCCGTCCCGGCC
>DAOWDI010000018.1 GCA_030639105.1 Gammaproteobacteria bacterium
CGCACGGCGACCAGGAGATCTTCACCACCGAGGAGTTGATCGGCGCATTCGACTTCGCCGGCCTGAACAAATCCGCGGCTACTTTCGACTGGAACAAGCTCTTATGGTTAAACCAGCACTACATCCAGCACGCAGCACCAGGGCGATTGGTGGATCTCGCCAAACCCTACCTCAAGGCCGCTGAGATCCCACTCGGTGACGGTCCCGACATCGGCGCCGCCGTCGAGGCGCAGCGCACCCGTGCTAAGACGCTGGTAGAGATCGCTGAGCAGAGCCACATGTTTTACGGCCATCTGATCCGGGACGAGAACGCTGCGAAGAAGCATTTGCGCCCGGTGATCGGTCCCGCGTTGAAGGTGATCCGTGAGAAATTCGCCGCCCTCGAGAGCTGGGAAGGGGCAGAACTTAAGGACATCGTCGAGCGCACCGCCGCGGAATTCAATATAAAGATGGGCAAAGTCGCACAACCGCTGAGAGTTGCCGTAACCGGATTTTCCGCCTCGCCGTCAATCGACATCACCCTCGAACTCGTGGGCAAGCCGCGCTGTCTCGAGCGCCTCGACGCAGCACTTGTCTACATTGCCGAGCGCGAGGTGGCTTGACACTCAAAGGTGCCTCACGTAGTCTCCGCGCCCTCAAGTCGTCGATGGGCTTAAGGATCTGATTAAGCGACAGTTTATACCGCTATTTACTTTTCGCTGACGGACTTTAAACTGGCCACTTGTTTTACGGGGCCATAGCTCAGCTGGGAGAGCGCTACAATGGCATTGTAGAGGTCGGCGGTTCGATCCCGCCTGGCTCCACCAAATACCGGACTGGATATCGCAACGATGCCAGCCCTTTTTAGTTGGACAATTCGTCCCCTTCGTCTAGAGGCCTAGGACACCGCCCTTTCACGGCGGCAACAGGGGTTCGAATCCCCTAGGGGACGCCAATCTAATCAAAAAGTTACCTGAACAGTCCACAAATCCGTGGAACTTTCTGTGGAACTTGTGCAGAGCTATATGATTACCTTCCAAGGTATGAGTATTCGGGACGGAGACAGTCATCCACTCCAAGACAACGGCTCATCCCAACAAGCCGACGAACGCAAATCCGATACCAATATATATGGATGCTTCAATCGCACCGATCGCGACGTTGCGCTGCTCACCGACTTCCTTGCCGATATCAATGCCGGGAAGGAGAATGAGACGCAGGGCGATGGATAAGGTGGACTGGGCGACAAACATGAGCACCGCAACCAGGCACCATGCCGCGATCGACAGGCCCAGCAAATCCGGATCGTAGGTGACGACTCCCGATGTCGCCGTTACCGCCAGTCCGACACCCAGGCGATAGCCGGCGAATCGAACGGCGAGCGCGGCGTTTCCATCAGCAATTTCACCATCCAAGGCCCGCTCTCCTCCGTGACGTCTTTCGAACACCTTCTTTCGGTACAGCGTGGCGAGAATGAGAATGACCTGCGATGCCACGTAGGCGGCCACAACCATCGCGAGCCCCATCCAGGTTGCGCCGTCCACCCACATCATCGCGGCTCTCACGATAATCGCAGTCGCGATCATGTTGCCGGCGTCGACGAGGCCCGCGGCCACATTGCCTTTCATAATCTCCTCGTGAATAGAAACGCCGGGCAAGGCAATGTGATCGAAGACCTTGCGTGTCAACCACATCAACACCATTGCCAATACACCGTATCCGGCCATCAGGAAAACTTCGTCTGCGTAGCTGCCACCGGTATCACCCGCAACTACCCCCATCATCAGTACCGCAACGGCGATGATCGCGCCGGCGAGGGCAATACCGACGGCAAAGTTGTCCTGTTTTGCCAAGACGTCAGTCAAAGAAACGTCGGCAATCGAACTCGCCAGAATACGCAACGCTGCCATGAACCCCAGCATCATGATGAAATCGATGGCGTAGTAGTTGATCGACCCATCTTGGAGTATCAACAATGAGGCGAACTGCTCCATTTTCCCTCTCCCCTGATAAATATAAATTCTATTAGAAATGCAACGTTTCTATTTACCGCGCGCGCGCGATCTACGAGCACTGCTGCCGAGACTGGATCGTCTCTTCGAGACCCTCTTCGATCCTACATTCGATCCCCCTTGGGTCCGGTTCGTGCGCGCGGCGGCATAATTGCTCACGCGAGCATTCCCGGCCGCCGATCCATATTGCTTGGCCGGGGCGGGTGCGGTGATCCCTTTCGATCTCATGTCGCTGCGACGAGCGCGGGTAAAGCCGCGATCGGCCCTCCCCCCGTAGGTACTGCGACCATAGTCGTTGTAATACGAATAGCGGTTAGCGCCGCCGTACCAGCTATCGTAGTGGATCGGGCCTCTATGGTATCCCCGCCGGCCCCCTAAGAGATCCGAAAACAGCCTGTACTGCCCGTAAAATACCCAAAATGATCGGCCGCTGGAATTGCTTTGCCAACGACCGTAGGATGGGTTGCCGACGAGGTAGCTGCCCGGGACGGCATTGCCTTGTATATTCGCGGTCCGTGCGTCTTTAGGGATATTGACCCGGGCAAGCTCGCCGCCCGATAGATCGGCGAGCGTATTTACAACGTCGAGTAAACTGTCATTGAAGATGGCGGGGTCGGCTGCCGCATCCACAGAGAAAAGTTCTTCTGTGATCGAGGCAAACTCTTCCTTGTTTCCCGGGGTATCAACGACAGCTGCAAGGCGTTTCTTTAATCCCTGATAGAGCGGGCCGGATGTGGTCGCATCCTTGCGTAATAAGCCGGCCACGGGTTTCAGCTCGGGCTTTGCTTGGGCGAGCGTATCCGCATAGGTGCCTATAAGAAGGACGTTGACGAGTTCGCCAGCACTTATCTTCGAGCCGAGAACATCCAGTTTGGCCGCGATCGCCTGTTTTTGCCGCTTGGTTTGTTCTGTGTAGTTTTGAGAACATCCTTGCACAAAAACCAATGAGATCAGTAGTACGCACGTAAACCAACCGCCAAAAGGTCCGTTTTTCATCATCGATCGCTTCCCTTTTCTCTTGCCATCCCACCTGCATCGCGATTGTGCGGCTTACAAGCAGCAGCTAAGGAGTCACGGACCTGCTTTACGCTCGGTATTGCATTTTCACTGGCAATAACAAACAAAGCCGACCCATTGATCCGAGTTCGCGCTTGCGGATTTGTTTCGAGCTGACCGGTGTCCGCATCGATATAACCGATGGCGGTCCCCAGATCATCCTGCATTAGTGTACAGACCACTTCGGACCAAGTCTTGCCGGATATCGCCAGATCATATCGCGCGTATTCATCGGAACTCGAGGTGAACATGTTCTCGATGATCTGCTCAGACCCCGGCGCCACGAGACCGCGCACCAACATCTCCGGATAGGCCCTCACCGGGCGAATGATAATATCCGCGCCGATTTTCCTGAACCGTTTGCGATTGCGATCGTCCACGCACTCCGCCAAGACCAAAGCATTCTCAGTGCCAAGGTCGCGCAGATGGTCGAGAATGTCGAATGTGCGGCTGTCGGCGCCGACGTCGATCTCGTTGCGGGCCAGAATGGCGATAATGCTGGCCTTATCGGCGTCTACACGCTTGAGTGTATCCGGGTCGCTGCCGTCGCCATTGTGATGAGTCAGGCCCGGCATCCTCGCGAGTTGCTCGGGGAGACCATCCGGGAACTGGCGTGTGACGATTTGAACCATCTTGTCGCGGTGCGCTCTACTGGCTCGCAACTGCTCGATGACACGGAGAAAGAATCTTTCACCGTCTTCCCGCGGCGTATTGATGATCAGGATATGGTCGTTCATGTGCCAGCTCCAATTGCCGGATTTCTTTCGCAATCTGGAATTCGTTCGATAATCGAAATAATCGCCCGCCGCTTTTGCCAGGATGAAAATTCCGCCAAGGTACAGCAGCACCACGGTAGCGCTACGACCCTTAAGGGTCGTAGCGGATATATCCCCATAACCCACCGTCGTCGCAGTGGTAAACGTGAGCCACACGGCATCATCTATTGTCATGCCTTCAAAGGCCATCATCGCGATCACATGCAGCACAAAGATCACCATCACGAATAACGATGACCGCAACATCTCGCGCCTCAGTTCGTCTTCGGAAAACGCTACACTGCGAAACCGCCGCGCGCGCAGCATCAAACGTATTAAATTGATCACGCGCTAGATTCGCTACTCCGAGGCCACAACTCCTCAATCTTTCTCACCGGTAAGAATACGCATAATTGGCTCTCCGTCCGGCCTCCGTCGAAGACTCGGAACTCCAGACTTCGCCCGCGGTCGTCGCTAACCAGCAAAGAGTAGTCACAACCCACCTCCCCTGCATTCAGGGTAGCCGGCAATGCCTTATTTCTATAATCACCTTGGTAAAGATAGGCCTTGACATGGGCCTCTTGGCGGTATTTCGTCCCCACCCACGGTTGAACTTCTTGAGGGATCTTGTCCAAACTACGTGTAGAGATTGTATGCTGATCACCGCTATCCGGTGCAAGAACCTCACCAATACCTTTTTCTTTAAAGGCAGCGAAAAGAACATCCGGCAGAACCTCGAGCGCTATTTCCGCCGTATCGTCATCCACGATGCGCAACCGGACTGAATGTTTCACGCCCGATAACAGAAAATATGTCCGTTTCGTTGCATCACCCCCAATATCGAGCGTCTCGATCCGATCGACGGTATAGCCTTCGCCACTGATCTCGGCCTGGTCCGCGAATCCAAAGCGGATAATATCCCCCGGTTCGAGGTCGCGCGGGTGCTCGAGGATCCGAGGACTCTCATCCCGGTCCTTACCGAGGCCGAATCGCTTCAAGAGACTCACCTGCGAGCCCCGTCAATGAGCGGACTTGCGCGCGTTGATGCGCTCTAAAATGGCATCACGCGACGGCTTGTTGGCGCCGATACCGGCGGCCGCCAATTTGGCTTTGAGATCGTCACCGTTCTCGATGTTGGCGAGTTCTCTGGCCGCGTCCATGCGATGGCGCCGCTCCTCCTGCCGGGCTTTTATCCGCTTCATGCGTTCGGCCGCGGTAGCCATTGAGGCGGATGATCCGGAATGCTGGGCCGCGGTCGCCTCAGCCGCTCTCTGGGCATATTCCGTCGCTTTTATATTCTTTACTTCACGCTCCATGGCCTTGACTCCGCGTTCGGTGTCAAGGACGCTCGCTTTGATGCGCCTGACATTTGCATCCAGTTGCGTATGCACTTCGCGCTGCGCCGCGAGATCATCTTCGATCTCCGCAATTTTATCGACGATTTCGTTTAACAAACCGTCGTTGCCCTTCTCGCTTGCCTGGCCCGCATATTCCTCGTGTTCAGCGAGGCTAGCCTCGAGTTCATTGACCCGTTTTTTGGTCGTTTTCTCTTGCGCCATAACCCCCGTCAGCGCGCTCTTAGACTTGGCCAGATCGCCCTTGGCATCCCGGATCTTCTGCTCCAGCGCGGGAATTGCCTGTGAATCCGCTAAAGCCTCGCCCGTCGCATTCACATGCCCACGCACCGAATCAACCAATTCATTTAACCAACCCATGATATATTCTCCTTAAACCAAAGTGTTCCCCAGAATTACCGGCCCAGGTACTCACCCAGGGCATCGAATACGGCGAGCGTGTTGTCGCTCAGAACGGCTATTTCTTCGACGACGTTGGTCATAACGGTGTTAACCGACATGGCCCCAAATAGTTGATAAGTGCTGCCAGTCTTGGCGAATGCCGATAACGGAAGCGCGATGTTCATGGATAGCATCACATTCATCATTTCTGCCTCCATACCTTCCTTGACATCGCCTTGATCCCATAGGTTGGCGACTGCCGTGATCTGATCGTCACTGAGCTCGATCATGATCGGGAATTCCGCCCGA
>DAOWDI010000106.1 GCA_030639105.1 Gammaproteobacteria bacterium
CCCTACGTTAGTTGCTCACAGGCTACGACTCTAATAGTTGTAATTGTTCTCCTAGTACTTTGCGTTCCTGCACCGAAACCATATCATCGGCTAGTCGCTGTTCCACAAGTTCCTTGGGGATCAGGCCCTTGCTTATAAGACGCCTTTTTTCCTCCGGCAGTATTGTATCGCGAAAAAAGATATCGCCAATTGGTATCAATCTGGCCTCAACGATCATCGACACTTCATTTAACAGTGCACGAAAACCGCTATGAGTTTTGCTCAAGCGATCTTCGGCGAATTCGATTTGTGCGACCCCATCGTTGTATATCGCGTGCATTTCCTTTTTGTACCGTTCAATGACGATGGAGTTTACCGTGGCTTCAATCCGACCTTCGATCTGATGCAGCCGATTGATGAGCAAGTACTGCATAACTTCAAGCATCTGCATGTCGGTTGGTACATGCAGGTATACCGCCAGCACATCCTTGATGCCAAGTCTGTCGTAGATGTCGTTCGAAAAAAATTTGTTGCGTTCCTGCGCCAGGGAATTATAAGACTCGAAACCGATGATTTTGATTACGTCCGGCAGATCTCGGATATTTGAGTTGAAACCAAGAGCGCAGATCATCTGGGCATAAGTCAAACCTAGGTTTCTCGCATACTCTCTGGGGGAAGCGGCCGATTTGCTACCGGCACCCAAACTCGTTTTGTACAGCAGCTTCAATAGGCCTTCGCCAGAAGACGTCAATATCTCTTCAAATTTCGCCATCGTTGGTATGCGTGCAAGAATCTCAGTTCGGTCATGATATCATCGCCGTATGATCCCGCTGCAGTCCTTATATGGCGGCGCGATTCAGTCTCTCACCAAGCGTTGGATGGATTCAAATCGACGCACCCAGGGTTCATTGACGCGTAGGTTTGGTTCAAGCGTGTCGAGATGGGCAGCCGCTTCGAGGTAGGATGGAAATGAGCCGATGAGGGCAAGGTAACGAACCTCTTCGTCGTGTACTACTTTGACGTACGCACGATCGGAATTTGTACCGTAGCGTTCCAAAATTTTTATAATAGCGGTTTCGCTGCTACCGGTCGCAACCTGCAATGTGTGGTTGTTTGCATGCTGGCTCAATACCCATTGTGCCGTGTATATTCCTATTCGTGGAGTTACCGCCTCGGCGCCGGACAATTTAGTGAGGCGTTGAAGCGAAGCTTGTGCCGCACCAATGTTTGCCGCAGCTGCCCGGCGGTACCAGAAAATAGCCTTCTCGAGATCAGTCTCACACCCTATCCCGCGCTCGTACATCGATCCCAAGTTGTATTGTGCAATGGGTAGCCCAGCCGTAGCTGCCGACTCGAAACTCGCCAATGCAGCGGACAACGCCACATCCGATTTCGCGGACTCGAGTTGGATTACGCTCAGCGCAAACCGCGCCCGCTGGGACCCGGCGTGGGCCGCGCGGGCGAACCATTGATTCGCGGTTTGCAGGTCAATAGCGGTGCCGGCTCCCTTTGCGTACGCAACGCCGAGGTTAAATGCGGCGCCCGCCGAACCTTGCTCTGCCGCAACGCGCCACCAATCGATAGCCCGCGAAATATCGCGGATGATTCCGTCGCCGAGGTAATTCCGGTTACCAAGTTCGAGCGCGGCCTCGGGCAGACCCTGGTGCGCCGCCTTGCGCAACAACTCGAGCGCAGGGACCGGATAATCGGGCGCGATGGTCCCTGATTCGATCAGCGTAGCAAGTGCCGCCTGGGCTCGGGGATCCCCAGCGTCAGCGAGGTGACCGAGAACAGTCGCGGCGCCATCGTAGTCGAGCCGCTTAAGCGCGCCGAGTGCGAGCTCAAGTTCATCCGCCGAGTGAGCCAGAATGCTCCATCCAAACACCGACAAGGCCATGACGGAAACGGTCAAGAATCCGGGCCTGGCGATTTGTGTCTGGCTATGGTTGCCGTGGTTTGATGCAGTCGGGTCCTTCATGGGCGGGGGAATTTACAAATGTACTCACGGCCACTGCATTAAAGGTAATATCCGCCGCGGGTTTTAGTAATCCGGTGAGCCATTTTATCTCAGATCCATCCTCGAGCCATGCTGCATAGTGCTCCCGTGGAAGGATGACCGGCATACGGTGATGGATCCGTTCCAATTCGGTATTTGATGGGCAGGTAATTATCGCGCAGCTCAAATACAAAGAACCGTTGGCATCGGACCATCGTTCCCACAGGCCAGCAAAGGCGAATGGGCGGTGGGATTGAGAAAAAATATAATAGGGTTGTTTAGTATTTTGCTGCCCTACCCACTCATAGTATCCGTCGGCTAGGATCAGGCATCGTCGCTGGCGAAAAGCAGCACGAAAAGAGGGCTTTTCGGCTACCGTTTCGGTTCGCGCATTGATCAAACAAGCGCTGGTTTTTTTGTCTTTAGCCCATCGGGGAAGGAGTCCCCAATGCAGGTTTTTCGCCTCAAGTGAACCATCTTGTTCCAGCAGTACGGGTACTGCTTGGCTCGGCGCGATATTGTAGCGCGCGGACCAGGCGGCCAAATTGGTTACGCCGAATTCTTCGACCAGGGTGTTGCCGTCGCTCGATAGCGAATAGCGTCCGCACATTCCGATCTATTCGATACCTGCCATCCGTTTCGCCACAGCATAAATTTCCAATGCGTCAAAGACCTTGTCGGTGGATTCGAATAACTGGGTAATGCAGGCTCGTTGTATTTCCAATTTAAAGCCGCCAAACCCCAGCGCCCCATAACATATTTTTCCATTGCGCTCGGTGCCGCGGTCGGTCCTCTCTACCCCATCGATGCCGAGCGGCGGTGTCGCATTTGCGTCGATGACGATCTCCAACTCAGGACTTGCCTGCCACTGTTTCGGTACAATCAGCCGAACGCCCGCGGCGCCGGTAGCGATAAGGATATTTGCGCCGGCGAGAATGTCATTCATGGATGCGTTGTCGCTTGCCGCCGCGGCGGTTAGATCGACATCGAAAGATCGTTGCATGGCATCGCAGGCGCCTTGGGCGCGTTGTAATTTGCGCGAAGTGATGATCACCTCCGCGCCTTCTTTTGCCAGCATCACGGCCGCGCGCTGGCCGACCGGTCCGGTCCCGGCGAGAATTACGGCTCGTTTGCCGCTGATCTTCATATGTTTGCGGGCGAACGCTACCGCCGCCGCGGCGGTGGTGTTGCTGCCGTTGCTGTCGAGCATGACGGAGACGTGAAACTCATCGAAGAATTGGTTCCTGATCGCGTTTAGCAGTGCTTCACCTTCCGCCATATCGCTTCCAGTAACGAACAAAGCTGTATTCTTTCTATTTTTTGCGGAGCGCGTGAATACCGCACCGTCGACCATTTTCCATACATTTTTCGGCGTAATGCCGCCATGAACGATTACATGGTCGGCGCCACTGTCATAGGCAACGACCGTATCGAAGGCATTGGCAATAAGGTCCGTGTCAAGCTGGAATAAGAGCTTACTCAAGAGGGATACCCCTTTGGGTTTGTCATAGTTTGGAAACCGCGCGCGCAGCGCAGGTTTTACGGTAACGCAGCCTATTA
>DAOWDI010000217.1 GCA_030639105.1 Gammaproteobacteria bacterium
CGGTACCCATTTCGCGCATATACATGCGCACGGGATCCGTGGTGCGGCCGATTTCGGTCTCTACCGCGGCCAGCGCGGCAGCGGCTTCCTCGGCGGCTGTATCGTCATCGGCATCCGTGGACGCGGCGTCATTGAGGATCAGGCTGTCCGCATCCGGCGCTTTCTCATGCACCGAGATCCCCATGTCGTTGATCATGTTGATGATGTCTTCGATCTGTTCCGGATCGACGATGTCATCGGGCAGGTGGTCGTTGACCTCATGGTAGGTTAAAAACCCTTGTTCCTTACCCTTTGCGATAAGGATCTTGAGTTGCGACTCGCCGTTTTTCTTACCGATTTCGTCAAGGGTTTCCATAGCTAATAAGCGTACCTTTACCAACAAAGGGGTATTTTTATCGTCAATGGCTTGCGGCAAGCATTTAAAGTTTAGTATAAAGCTGCGCAAATGCCAGTTGGGTTACACGAGCAAGCAACCGACAATTATAGATCAAAAATACCAATCTAACCTAGGTTTTGAGCGATTGCAGCTATCCCGTATCTTCGGTGCGCCGCCGCATCTCGGCTTCGGCACGGGTCAAGACACTAGTATGACCGGCCTTACGGCGCAGGGAATCAATCGCTTGCAGGAATTCAATCGACTCTGCCTCGCTATCGAGTTCGAGTGGGGTTTCGAGTTGTTCCGCAACAACCGCCTCGTGCTCGGTGCCTCGATAGCGTTCCACCAACGTACCCGTCGTGATATGGGGGTGGTCCCGGCAAAATTCAACAATGTCGGCCAGCAAGCCCACGTTTTCCTCCGGAAGATCCGCGATTGATTGCGTGTCGAGGACATGGGCGGCAAGCTTCGGGTCGAATAAGAGCCGTTTTACGGCTCGATTCACTATCGAAGGCGGCCCCCCCCGTCGTTGCGCCCGGGCCGGCGCGCGGGGGCGTCGTCTGTTGCTGTAGGAGTTCGACAATACGAGGGGATCGAGCTGGGCGATCTCGGCAATCCGTTGAATTAACAGCTGACGGAATGACCCCGGCGGGATCTTGACTACCATGGGCTTGGCGAGGTCGGTGAAACGCGCGCGACCGTCGATCGAGCCCAAATTGGTCTTCCCGGCTAGTTTGTCGAGCAGGAACTCCGATAGTGGCTTGATGGACTCCGTGCGCGTAAAAACGTCAGGACCGATCTCGCGGACATAGCTGTCAGGGTCATGGCCTTGTGGAATGAAAATGAAGCCAGCCCGCCTGCCGTCGCGGATTAGCGGCAAGGCCGTCTCCAACGCGCGCCATGCGGCGCGCCCGCCGGCAGCGTCACCGTCAAAGCAGAAGATCACTTCCGGTGCGGTTCTGAAGAGCGTTTCCAACTGCTCACTGGTCGTCGCGGTTCCTAGCGTCGCAACGGCATTGTTTACCCCATATTGCGCCAGCGCGATGACGTCCATGTAACCTTCAACGACGAGTATTCGCACGACATTCGAATCAAATTGCCTGAGTTGATAAAGTCCGTAGAGTTCCCGGCGTTTATGGAAAACGGCCGTTTCGGGCGAATTGAGGTATTTCGGTTCGCCCTTATCGATGATGCGCCCGCCGAATGCAACGACGCGCCCACGCCGATCGTAAATCGGGAATGTGATCCGATCACGAAAACGGTCATAGCATTTGTCGTTATCTTTTGCGATCACAAGGCCGGCCTTGGCTAAATTTTGTTGTGCCTGGTCGTCCGTGCGGTGGGCTTTTATCAGTGCGTCCCACGAATCAGGCGCGAATCCTATACCAAAGCGTTTTGCGACCTCACCGCTCAGGCCGCGCGATTTCAGATAATTCACCGCGCGATCGCGATCGGGATGATCTTTCAATTGCTGGACGAAAAATTGCTGCGTGCGCGCGAGTACCTCGTAGAGAGGAGAATAATCCGTTTTGGGGGCCGCCGTTCGACCGTCATTGGGTACTTCCAGGCCAACACCGCGCGCCGCCTCTTCGACGGCCTCGACAAAGCTGAGGCCGCGATGATTCAACAGGAATACCAACGCCGATCCGTGAGCACCGCAACCGAAACAGTGATAGAACTGCTTTTCCTGGCTGACGGTGAAAGAGGGGGTCTTTTCGTTGTGGAACGGGCACAGGGCCTGGTAGTCGCGCCCGGTCTTCTTCAGTGGGAGGTCATTATCGATGATATCGACGATGTCGACGCGATTGAGCAGATCGTCGATGAAAGTTTGTGGGATCCGCCCGGCCACGATACTCCTTGAGGTTAGATCTCGAGCAAATACGCCGCCGATGCCGTTGGGCGGGCACAACCCCCAATCGGCAAGCCCGTACGGCGTCGATCTTAGCCTGAGAGGTGGGCCTTGACCTTGGCGCTCACGACACCCATGTCCGCATGCCCCTGTAGCGATACCTTAAGCAAACCCATGACCCTACCCATATCTTTGGGTGATTCAGCACCCGCGCCCGCTATCGCTTCACGGATCGCGCTGTCTATTTCCGTATCGCTGAGGGGGTCCGGGAGGTAAGCCCCGAGTAAATCAAGTTCGAATCTTTCCTGCGCGACAAGGTCGTCGCGGCCAGCTTTTTCGTAATGGGATATGGATTCGCGGCGCTGTTTTGCGAGTTTCCCGAGTATCGCCAGCACCATTACATCGTCGACTTCCACACGGGAATCGACCTCTTGTTGCTTAATCGCGGCCAGCATCAGGCGCAGAGCCCCGACCTCCTGTTTTCTTCCGTCTTTGAGCGCGTCTTTGACGGCGTTGGTGAGCTGAGTTTTGATTACACACGCCACGGAAAGTGACCGGCTCAGATGGCGTTAGTATAGTCGTGATCGCCGCGATATTTGCCGTGAAGCCTTTTTCTGCCAGCGCTTGACCGCCGCTGCCGCCTTTCTTTTCCTTACCTGGGTGGGTTTTTCGTAGTACTCGCGACGGTGTACTTCGGCCAGAACTCCTGCCTTTTCGCAGGCGCGTTTAAAGCGGCGCATGGCGATGTCAAAGGGCTCATTGTCTCTCACTTTTACCGAGGGCATACGTTTATTCGATTCCTATTTCGGGACATTTAATCAAGATAAGGGCAAAATCATATCGACGATCGTGGTGAAAGTCGATAGTTAAGGGTCTTAATTGAGACTGGGCCGTTGTCGGCATGGCGTTTTGAAGATGGTCTCGGCGCTACGCGAATTGGCCGGGTTAACCGATGAATCCAGGTACTTGAGAGCGGTTCGACCGGACCACCCGGTGTTGGCTGTTGTGGATAAAATCTGTTCGGCACCGCGATGTCGACGAAGTATATCCGTCATGGCAGCCAGGGAAGGTGCGAGCGACTGATGCGAAATCCTTGGTGAAATACGCGGCTTGAAGATGCTCATACTCGGAATCGAAACGTCTTGTGACGAAACTGGGATCGCGCTATATGACGGCGAATGCGGGATCCTGGCGCACCGGGTGTACAGTCAGGTTGAGATCCATGCCGCTTATGGCGGCGTCGTGCCGGAACTCGCATCGCGTGACCACGTCCGTAAGACCGTGCCACTGATTAAGCAAACGCTAGCCGAGGCCTCGGTGGTCCTGAAAGACCTCGAAGCCGTCGCCTATACGGCTGGCCCGGGGCTGGTCGGCGCATTGCTCGTCGGCAGCTCGGTGGCTCGCAGCCTCGCCTTTGCACTCGATATCCCGGCGCTCGGGATCCACCATATGGAGGGTCATCTCCTGGCGCCTATGTTGGATGATGATCCGCCGTCAATGCCTTTTCTGGCCTTGCTGGTTTCCGGCGGCCACACGATGCTCGTCGACGTTCAGTCGTTCGGTGGCTACCGGATCCTCGGTGAATCGCTCGACGATGCCGCCGGCGAAGCCTTCGACAAGACGGCAAAACTTCTGGGCTTGGGATACCCAGGCGGCCCGGCGGTGGAGCGTCTGGCAAAAGAAGGCCGGCCCGGGCGTTTCCATTTTCCGCGGCCAATGACGAATCGGCCAGGGCTTGATTTCAGTTTCAGCGGACTAAAGACGTTTACCATGAATACGGTCCACGAACATCGTGACGAGGAGC
>DAOWDI010000098.1 GCA_030639105.1 Gammaproteobacteria bacterium
CCAGATCAACCCCAGCGCGCCTGCGGATGCCATCACCATGTAAATGAATAGCGACATCCACGCACTCGGTACATGGACGTAGATGATGCGAAAACTCTCACCTTGCTGGTAGTCAGCAGGCGCGTAGATGAGTGCGCCGGCGAGTCCGACCACGAACAGCAATACGCAAGCCGCCGCGAACCACGGTGTCGCCGCCTGTGACCATGCATAGAAATGCACGGGCGAGGCGTATTTGTGTAAACGATTCAGGTTCATTGATGTCCGCACCGGGACCCGTCGCGCGGACGAGCGCCTGAGCGGCGGTCGCCATGCGGCGGCGCATGATCAGTCAAGTGAGGTAAGCTCCTTCTCATATCGGCGCATATTATTACGCATAACGGGCCAATGTAATTGATCTCGTGCATGGATTATGAGTCTGCGTGGCGGTCTGCGCGCTAACCCGATCAGCCAAGGCGGATGCGCAGCGCCGCGGCGGCGGCGAACGGGGCGAGACTGGCGGCCAGGGTTGCCAGCCCGCCGAGAAAATATAATTCCGCGCTTATCGGGAGCCCAAGAGCGGCATTATGAACCGCCGCGGTACCAAAAATGAGCGTCGGCATATAGAGCGGCAGGATGATCAATGCGAGCAATAGTGCGCCGCCGCGCAGGCCCACCGTCAACGCGCTCGCGATCGCCCCGATAAGGCTCAGGATTGGAGAGCCGAGCAGCAGGGTTGCACCGAGTGCCACGACGACGTCGCCATCGAGGCCCAGAATCGTCGCAACGAGTATTGCAATGACGATCTGCGGGCTTGCCGTCGCAACCCAATGGGCCGCGATCTTGGCGCTGACGAGGATCGGTAATGAGGCAGGGCTCAGCACGAGTTGCTCAATGGTGCCGTCTTGGTAATCACTCAAAAATATCGCGTCCAGATTGATCGTGGTGGCGAGCAACACGGCGATCCACACGCCTGCCGGCGCAACCGCCGCGAAAATCTGATCGTCGGGGCCGAGTGCGAGTCCGAGCAGAGTGATCACGATGATGAAAAAGACCAGTGGGTGCACGAGGTCGTTACGCCGCCTGACAAAGCGTTTCAAATCGCGCAATAGAACCGTTTTCGATGCCGCCAGGGTCGACATCAGGGCGCATCCAATATCAGCGTCTTGACCTCGGTACCGGTGAGTGTCATCGGTTGGTGGGTGGCGACGATGCTGATCCCGCCGGCCGCTGCATGCTCAGCGATCACCGCTTCGATGATTTCGCGTCCGGCGCTATCTAGTGCCGTGAAGGGCTCGGCGAGAAACCAGCAGGCGGCATCGCTCACCAGCAAGCGGGCGAGGGCGGTACGCTGGTTTTGGCCGGCGGATAATAATCGTGCCGGGATCTCGGCGACATGGGCGAGTTCGAGCCTGGCGAGCGCCTGGCGACACTCGGATGCTGGCCTCGATGCACCCAGCGCATTGGCGAAATGTACGTTTTCCAGCGGACTCAGGTCTTCGCAGACGCCGCGGCGATGGCCGATATAGCTAATTTCACGGCGGAATTCTTCCGCGTTGCTGCCGATCTCCAACCCATTCCAGCAGACCGTGCCCGCGGCGGGCTGGGAGATCCCACACAAGATCCGTAATAGGCTGGTCTTGCCGCTGCCGTTGGTACCCTGCAGTTGTACAACCTCGGCCGCGCCGGCGGATACGTCGAGTCCGCTGAATATCGTTTCCTCGCCGCGTATGCAGGTGAGATCGATACCGTTTAGCTGGTTGGAGTCGTTGTGCAAATCTGGATTGGCGTGGTTGCCGGTGAGATCCCTCGGAAAACCTCGGAGTCTGACTCCGGTTTTCTCAAGGACTAATCGATGATCAACTTGCCGCCCGGGCCGGTCCCGGGGAGCGATTCCGCACCGGGAGTGCCGGGGACAACGATGCGCGATGCCTCCTCGCGCGCCATTTCCTTGGCGCGTTCCTGTAGTTTTTCAATGGCGTCCTGTACCCCAACCGGGAATTTTTCGAAGGCCTCACTGAGGGATCCGGCCGCCAGCGGGAACTGCACGGGAATAGGACCCATCTGAGTCATTAGCGTGGTGTCCCCGATGTATTGTGTCGGGCGTGAATCGTCCGGATCACCATTCGGGGTGACGGCCATCAAGCGCTTGATGTTCGCTGCCTTGAGGTCGGTAAAGGACTCTTCCCGGTACAGATTATCGGCATCGGCCGTCAATGTAGCCGGTGTCTGGGGTGTATCTGCCGCCATGAAGATCGTCTCCTTAAAACTATCGAGGCCGCAATCTTATCAAATCTTAGGGGTGTTTGGCCGCTAAACACTGGAAGAAGTAGTCTGGCCGTATTGTGCGGCGAGCAAAGTGCGGCACTGGTCACCGTGACGGTCCTCGATCGGGACGGTCCGTTGCCGTCCGTAACATCATGTAGACCATGAATAATGTAAACTAAACCGTTTTATTGGAACGATAACGAACCTATGAAGATCCTGGTGACGGGTGCGGCTGGTTTCATCGGCTCGCGACTCAGTGAGAAGTTGCTCGAGCGCGGTGATGAGGTCGTCGGCGTCGACAACCTCAACGACTATTACGACGTCAAACTCAAGGAAGCGCGGCTCTCACGCCTGCTGCCGAATTCACGTTTTAGTTTTCACAAGGTAGACGTCGCCGATCGCAGCGCACTGGACGCGGTCTTCGCGGATGCGGCCCCGGTGCGGGTTATGCATCTTGCGGCGCAGGCCGGCGTACGTTATTCGATTGAAAACCCGCACGCCTATATTGAATCGAACATCGTCGGGTTCATGAATCTGCTAGAGGCGTGCCGTCACCATGGGCTAGAACATCTGGTCTACGCTTCGAGCAGTTCCGTCTATGGCGCGAATACGAATATGCCGTTCTCCGTACACGACAACGTCGACCACCCGGTATCGATGTATGCGGCGACAAAGAAGGCCAATGAATTGATGGCGCATTCCTACAGTCACCTCTACAGTCTGCCGACGACGGGATTGCGCTTTTTCACCGTCTATGGACCTTGGGGCCGTCCCGATATGTCGTTATTTCTTTTTACGAAAAATATCCTCGAAGGCAAGCCCATCGACGTCTTCAACTATGGCCATCACCGGCGCGATTTCACCTATGTCGATGACATCGTCGAAGGCGTTATCCGCGCTATCGATAAGGTGGC
>DAOWDI010000263.1 GCA_030639105.1 Gammaproteobacteria bacterium
CCGCCGCTGCATCTCCGCCAAGCTCAACGCAGTTGAGGATTTCGACGTCGTGGCGGAAGCCGATAGCGGCGAGCATGCGGGTGAAATTGTCCGCAAAGAGAAGATTGATATTGTATTGATGGATCTCAATATGTCGGGGATCGGCGGGTTGGAGGCAACGCGCCGAGTGGTGAGTGGGGATCCGGGCTGTCGAGTGATTGGTTTGTCGATGTATGTCGACGGGCCTTATCCACGCCGTTTCATGGAACTCGGCGGTGCGGGTTATGTCAGCAAGGAGGCCGATTCGGATGAACTCCTGCACGCCATTCGCACCGTGGCTCGGGGTCAACCCTACATCAGTCAGGACGTCGCCCAACGGATTGCCGTCAACGATTCCATCAAGGGCTCACTCGGCGGACTCAACGACCTTTCCGCGCGTGAAATTCAGGTTCTGCAGAAGATCAGTGAAGGCTTTAACATCGATGAAATCGCCGATGCGATGTGCCTCAGCCCGAAAACGGTCGCGCATCATCGACGCTCTCTTTGCGAGAAACTGGGTGCCGGTAACGACGTTCAGCTTGCCATGGTCGCAAATGCGCAGGGTATTACGGAACTTAGAGAGTTGTCGAACGCATCCCCGGGCGCGGCCAGGACGGGGCGGGACTGAACGTGCACATTGCATCGTATGGGCGTTTGCCTACCTGGGGAGTTAGCCTCCCGCTCTTATCCCGCCCGTATCGTCGGCGTGCGTATCGCCGCCCCATTTTCGCTGCACTCGCAACCTTGAAAGTCATTTTCCGCAGTGATCGGCGTATATGGCAATTTGCGCTTTGGCGTCACTCGATGCCCGATGGTCTCCTATAACCGTAAGGTCTGCCGCTATGGATCCGACCTTTGATGGTGACTGCCGGCGCTGTGCCCGCATCGTAAATTTCCTCGAAGCCGTGCGGGCGAAACATCCGACTTATCACGCCGCGCCGGTTGCGCCTCTCGGTGAGCGATGTGCACCGCTGTTGGTCGTCGGACTCGCTCCGGGACTGCACGGGGCGAATGCCACGGGACGTCCGTTTACCGGCGATCATGCCGGGATACTGTTGTTTGAAACATTGCATGCATATGGTTTCAGCAACCAGGCGCGCGGCGACCGGCCCGGTGACGGACTCAAGTTGATCAACTGCCGGATCACTAACGCGGTTAAGTGTCTCCCACCCGCAAACGAACCGGCGAGCGCCGAGATCAACGCCTGTAATCCCTATCTCGCTGCTGATCTCGCCGTGCTGCCGCGTCCGGGTGCCGTGGTCGCGCTCGGCCGGATTGCGCACAACGCCGTACTGAAGGCGCTCGGCCGGCGGCAGTCGGCGTTCGCCTTTGGGCACGGTAAGCTGCACGAACTGCAAACGTGCTTTTGGCTTATCGATTCTTACCATTGCAGCCGTTACAACACGCAGACGAAGCGCCTCACACCGGAGATGTTCGGTCAGGTTTTTTTTCAAGCCCGGCGCCTCGTGGGTCAAGCATGATCGCAGTCGTGACGCTCGACGATCTGCGCCAGCAATGTCGGAACTTACCAACAAAGCCTGGCGTGTACCGCTTCTCTGATGCCGATGGTGAGGTCATCTACGTCGGCAAGGCTAAGCATCTCAAGAAGCGCGTTTCGAGCTATTTCAATCGTCAGGCGGGCGCGACGCCTAAGGTGCGCTCGATGGTCAGACATATCCGCGACATCGCGGTAACGGTCACGCGCACCGAGAACGAGGCTTTTCTGCTCGAAAGCAATCTTATCAAGGATCTTCGCCCACGCTACAACATCGTCCTGCGCGACGACAAGAGCTACCCATATATCTATGTTGCGAGCGATGAGGAGTTTCCGAAGCTAAGTTTTCATCGCGGGGCACGCAACGGCAAGGGACGGTATTTCGGACCATATCCCAACGCCGGCGCGGTACGTTCGACCCTTAATCTGTTGCAGAAATTGTTCATGCTGCGCCAATGCGAGGATAGTAACTTCCGCAACCGCGCCAGACCGTGTCTGCAGTATCAGATCAAGCGATGCACAGCGCCGTGCGTGGGGTTGGTTAACGCGGATGAATACCGTGAGGATGTGCGCCGCGCGATCCTTTTTTTAGACGGGCGCTCTCAGGAGGTTATCGATTCCCTGGCTCTAAGGATGGATGCCGCGGCCGCGGACCTCGAGTTCGAGCGCGCGGCGCGCTTGCGCGATCAGATCCAGAAACTGCAGCGTATCCATTCGGAGCAGTATGTCGCTTCCGGCAACGGAAATTTTGACATCATCGTGTGCCGTGCACGCGTCAACATCGGCTGCGTACAAGTCTTTTTCGTGCGCAACGGTCGCCATCTCGGCAACAAGGTATTTTTCCCGGCACATACACACGGCAGCGCCAGCGCCGATATCCTGGGGGCATTTCTGCCGCAGTTCTATCTCGCCGGGTACTCCGATCGGGAGGTGCCGCCGGACATCCTATTATCCGAACCAGTGGAAGATGCCGAGTGGCTGATCAATACGCTATCCGATAAGCGTGGTGGCGGCGTCCGTCTGCGCTTCGAGGTTCGCGGTGAGCGCGCGAAATGGATTGAGATGGCCACGACAAATGCGGAGATTGCGCTGGAGCAGCGCATATCGTCGAATACCGACTACCGGCTACGGCTGTCGGCGCTGCGCGACTTTCTCGACCTGGCGGAAATGCCGCGGCGTATCGAGTGTTTCGACGTCAGTCATACGAGCGGCGAAGCAACGGTTGCGTCTTGCGTCGTCTTTGACCAAGATGGAGCGCGTAAATCCGACTACCGCCGGTTCAACATCCGCGGCGTTGCCGCGGGTGATGACTACGCGGCAATGGAACAAGCCCTGGAGCGGCGCTATACGCGGGTAAAACGCGCCGATGGGCGTCTTCCTGAACTCCTCTTAGTTGATGGCGGCAAAGGTCAGGTCGGGCGGGCACTCGCGGTATTGGAAGAACTGCAGATCGTGGAAGTGATGACCCTCGGGGTTGCCAAGGGTGCGACACGAAAGGCGGGATTGGAAACTTTGATCGTGCATGACGGCAACGCGGAGCGTACATTGCCGCGGGATTCTGGTGCGCTGCTGCTGATCCAGCAGATCCGCGATGAGGCTCATCGCTTTGCGATAACCGCTCATCGGCAGTCGCGTGCTAAGAAGCGGTCGCGATCGGTGCTGGAGAACATCAGCGGCCTTGGTGCTAAACGGCGCCAGCAATTGATCAGATATTTTGGCGGGTTGCAAGGCGTTACCGTTGCGGGGGTCGATGACCTCTGCCGTGTGCCGGGGATCAGTCGCATACTGGCACAAAAGATCTATGACGAAATGCACGGCGACAGATGAATATACCGAACTCTTTGAGCCTGCTGCGCATTGCGCTCATTCCCTGTTTCGTCATTATCTTTTATCTACCGGTAGAGTGGTCGAGGATAACGGCCGCGGTGATCTTCACGATGGCGGCACTTACCGATTGGCTCGACGGCTATCTTGCACGCCGGTTGGGACAGATCTCGAAACTTGGCGCTTTTCTCGATCCCGTTGCCGACAAACTGATGGTTGTCGTCGTACTGGTGATTCTGCTGCAATCACATCCGTCGATCTGGTTGGCGTTGCCGGTTGCAGTGATCATCGGTCGCGAAATTACGGTCTCGGCGCTACGCGAATGGATGGCCGAACTCGGCGCGCGCAGCAAAGTCGCGGTGTCCTATCTCGGCAAGATAAAGACGGCCTCGCAGATGATCGCGATCGTGCTGTTGATCCTCCCGGGGACCATTGCCGAATTACCAGTATATGGGGCCGGATTCGTGCTGTTGTACGTCGCGACCGCATTGACGCTATGGTCGATGATGGAATATCTGTGGGCGGCATGGCCCGAGTTGTCACGCCGTTGAAGCGGCCGCCAGCGCTGCTGCGCAGGGGATGCCGTACGGTAAAATCACGCTGAGCCCCTAGTTAGTCCGCTGTTCCCGAGGCTAAAGTTTCACGGCTTGTCGCCGAAAAGATTGGGTGCGGTGGGGCGAACTAAATATCTTGGCGTGGGTCATCCGTTCCTATATGGATTTGCCCGCGCAATAGTTAGTTGGCTCCAGCCAGGTAAGGGAACTCTGTAAGGACACGGCTGAATTCGCCTCTAATTGGAAAATCGCGTGCGGACAATGATGACGGATCCCCTCACGGATGGCGGCGAGGCACAAGCTTATGTCGGCGATAAAGTGCTGAAGCTGCTGCTGATTGAAGGCAATCCGGGAGATGCGCTCTCGATTCGGGTTCTGCTGGATGAGACAAACGTCCAAAATCTCCAGCTAGCGCACGTCGAGACACTCGGTCAAGCGGTAGCGAAGCTGAGTGAGGAGTGTTTCAGCGCCGTCATTACCGATCTTAATCTACCCGACTCCACTGGTACCGGTACTTTGCAGCGGCTGGTAGCGGCCAGTGCCGACATTCCCGTGATTGTGATGACGCATTGCGACAACGACCCGGTGGCGATTGAAATGGTTAAGTGCGGGGCGCAGGACTATTTGATCAAGGGCCGGAGCGACGGCGCGATGATTGTCAAAACCGTTCGCTATGCAATTGAGCGAAAGCTCGCGGATCAGCACCTAACGTATTTGTCGCATTACGACAAACTCACGGGTCTTGCCAACCGCGAGCTATTCCAGGACAGGCTGACACAAGCGATTGCGCGAGCGGAGCGCAGTGGCAATCTGGTGGCACTGTTGTTTCTCGATCTCGATAGATTCAAATCGATTAACGACACGCTTGGCCACCTTGCTGGCGACGAGTTATTGATTGCCGTTGCCGAACGTTTAAAGACCTGTGTGCGCAAGATCGACACCATCGCGCGCCTCGGCGGCGATGAATTTACGATTGTGCTCGAAGATGTGACGATGGCTTTCGATGCCGAACTGGTCTGCCAGAAAATTATAAAAGCACTCGAAGTTCCGTTTGAGATTGGAGGCCAGGAAATCTACGCGACAACGAGCATCGGTGTAACCTTCTTTCCCACCGACGCGACCGAAG
>DAOWDI010000278.1 GCA_030639105.1 Gammaproteobacteria bacterium
CAGGGCCAAGCTGTTTCATCGCCGCGGCTAGGTTAGGTACACGGATTTCGCGGTCGACGCCGGGCGGCCTGCTCAATACAGACCAGTCTGTAATCTCGCTGCATCCGACATCATTTCGGCATTCCACATCGGGTCGAAAACCAACGCCACCTTGACTTCGGAGACGTTCGGGATAACCGCGAGTTTGTGTTCCACGTCATCGACCAGAAATGGTCCCATGCCGCAACCCGGCGCGGTGAGAGTCATTTCGATATCCACCAAGTTGCCACCGCCCTCGAGCGGATGAACTTCGCAGCGATAGATCAATCCGAGTTCGACGATATTGATCGGTATCTCCGGGTCGTAGCAGGTGCGCAGTTGATCCCAGAGCAACGCTTCATCGACCAGCCCATCACTGCTTGTGACGGAGGCATCGGCGGCCGTCAATGTTTCTACCTCAAGACCGATCGCATCGATGTTTTCAGGCGGAATTCTGGCGAGATTGCCATTGACGTTCACCGTGATCGAACCGCCGAGCGCCTGGGTGATATAGACCGCCGTACCTTTTGTCAAGGTGACGGGAGAACCCTCAGGGATGAGGACCGCCTCGCAGTCCCGAAGGAGACTGACCGGCTCACTGAAATCATGTGGGTTATTCATCTTAGGCTCATTAGATAGTAGTCATGCAAGCATCATCTTCGCCTTGGCGACAGCATCAATGAAGCGATCGATATCTGCCTCGGTATTGTATATCGATAAGGATGCACGAACGGTACCGGGGATGCGAAAGTGCTGCATCACCGGCATCGCGCAATGGTGTCCGGTGCGCACGGCAACGCCTTGATTATACATCAACAGCGGAAGGTCGAGTGGGTGAACCTGATCGATGACGAAGGACAGCACCGCGGCCTTCTCAGCCGCCGTGCCCACGATGCGCACGCCATCGATTTCACCGAGCCGGTGCGTCGCATAATCGAGCAATTCGTGTTCATAGTCGATCGCGGCAGGGAAATCGATACCGTTGATGTACTCGAGCGCCGCGCCCAAACCGATTGCGCCGGCTATATGCGGTGTTCCCGCCTCGAACTTGTAAGGCACGTCGTTGTACTCGGTCCCGTCGAAACGAACTTCTTTGATCATCTCACCGCCGCCCTGATAGGGCGGCAAGGCTTCCAGCAATTCCTGTTTTCCGTACAACACCCCAATCCCCGTCGGGGCGAATGCCTTATGTCCGGAAAACGCGTATAGATCGCAGTCGATGGCTTGTACATCGACCATTGAGTGGGCGACGGACTGCGCGCCGTCGATGAGCACTTTGGCGCCGGCTTCGTGGGCGAGCCGCGTGAGCTTTGCCACTGGATTTATCGTTCCAAGCGCATTCGAAATATGACCAACGGACACGATCCGCGTTTTGCTCGATAGCCGCCGCTCGAATTCGTCGAGGATTATCTCGCCGGCGTCATTGATCGGTGCAACGACTAATTCCACGTGGAATTGTTCGGCTATCATTTGCCAAGGGACGATATTCGAGTGGTGCTCGGATTCAGCGATCAGGATCTCATCACCGCCTGCAAGCAGGCAGCGCGCAAGGCAATGGGCGGCTAGATTGATCGATTCGGTGGTCCCATGCGTAAAAATAATTTCTTCAGGCAGGCCCGCGTTGATAAATTTCTGCACGGTGCATCGTGCGCCTTCGAAAGCATCGGTGGCCCGCTCGCTCAGCGTATGCACACCACGATGGATATTTGCGTTTTGCGAACGATAATATTCAGTGATCGTGTCGATGACGACCTCTGGTTTCTGCGTCGTCGCCGCATTATCCAGGTAGACGAGCGGATGACCGTTTACCGATCTGCGCAGTATCGGGAAGTCCTGCCTGATCCGCTCCACGTCGAATGGCGTCTCCATTTCTTGGGCGTGCAATTCAATCACGGTTTTCGATCTCGTTTATCCCGGTGGCGTGTGTCCGCGCCATGATCATTTGCTCCAACCACTCCCGTAGCGGCGCAATGTCGATATCCGCTGTGATGTCCGCGGCGAAGGCGAACGTCAGGATGCTGCGTGCCGAATGTTTATCGATGCCGCGTGAACGCAGGTAAAAATAGGCGTCTTCGTCAAGCCGGCCGACTGTTGCGCCATGCGCGCACTTGACATCGTCCGCATAAATTTCGAGTTGCGGCTTGGTATCGATCTCGGCGCCGTCGGACAGCAAAAGATTCTTACTCGATTGGCGGGCTTCAATCTTTTGCGCACCCTTGGCAACGATAACTTTGCCGTTAAAGACTCCGCGCCCGTTGCCGTCGGCGATACCCTTATAGTTTTCTCTGCTCACCGTTTGGCCAACCTGATGGCGTACTTGCGTATGGTGGTCGATATGCTGATTATCATTGGCCACGAATAGGCCATTTAAAACCACGTTGCTGCCCGGCCCAGTGAGATCGGCGTTGACGTCGATGCGGGTAATCGCACCGCCGAAGGCGAACGAGTAGGTTTTAACGCAGGCATCTTTCCCGGCCGTGACGAAAACGCCGCCGACATGATGCATCGCTGTTTGATCAGCCTGGATCCGGTAATGCGAAACCGTCGCGCCGTCGTGTGCTTCAATATCGGTCAACGCGTTGGTCAGCCCTCGCGCATCGTTCAGGCCGAAGTGGCTTTCGATAATGGCGCAACTGCTTTGCTGCCCCGCGGTGACAATGAGACGGGCGCTGTTCAACCGCGGTGAGGCCGCGTTGCTGCTCAGGAAAAGGATATGTATCGGCTCGTTGAGAACCGTGCCGCGCGCCAGATCGATATGAACACCATCTTTGAGGAATGCCGAGTTCAAGGACGGAAACGCTGCGTCGTGAGCAGACATGCGCTCCAGGAGTACCGCGGATCCCTGCCGCAAAAGCGATGCGATCGTAGTGAATCGCGCCCCTTGTGACAGAGAATCCACGCTTGACAGTCGTGGGCAGAACTCGCCGTCGAGGAAGGTGACGACATGCGAGGCAAATTCGGGCAGTGGCAGTTCGGACAATTTCAGGGTACCCAAATCGGTATCGCCGCGCCGCTTCCCCAGCGCAGTATAACTAGCGTTGCGCAATACCCG
>DAOWDI010000073.1 GCA_030639105.1 Gammaproteobacteria bacterium
AGCGCAACCACGCCTGGGGCGTCGTACAGGTGGATCGGCAGCCGCGACTTAGCCATCGAGCTTCAACAGATGTTCGCGGTAATGCCGCAACTCTGCGATCGAATCACGGATGTCGTCCATCGCCAGATGCGTTGCACTCTTGTGAAACGGCGTCATCCTCGGCGACCACCGCTTAGCGAGTTCCTTCAGCGTACTAACGTCAAGGTTGCGGTAGTGGAAAAATTCCGCCAGCGCCGGCATGTATCTATAGAGAAACCGGCGGTCCTGGCAGATACTATTGCCGCACATCGGCGAAATACCGGCGGGAACCCATCGTTTGAGAAAAGCGAGTGTCTCCCGCTCCGCTGTGCTAACGTTGATATTGCTGCGGCGGACGCGCTCGGTAAGCCCGGATTTGCCGTGCTGGGCCGTATTCCATTCGTCCATCCCCGCGAGTACTTCGTCGCACTGGTGTATCACCAGCGTCGGACCATCGACCGATTCATCGACATTCTGATCGGTCACGATCGTCGCGATCTCGATGATGCAGTCCGTTTCAGGTTCGAGACCGGACATTTCCAGATCGATCCAGATTAGATTTGATTCCATGTAGTCCATTGCAATGGCCCCCAGCCTCAATCACGTATTGGTTTTCTTCTATCAATATTCACGGCGGCTGGCAATCGCGTGCGACAGCGTCGATCCATCCACATACTCGAGTTCCCCACCCATGGGAATGCCGTAGGCGATACGCGTCGCCATAACCGATGCACGCGCCGCAATGCCTTTGAGGTAATGCGCGGTCGCTTCACCTTCCATCGTCGTGCCCGTCGCGACGATGAGTTCATTCACTCCACCGCCCTCAAGGCGCTTTTGCAGAATATGCAGTCCGAGGGTTTGCGGCGTGACCCCGTCGATTGGCGAGAGGTGGCCCATCAGCACGAAATACTTGCCCCGATAATCGACCGACTGTTCGATCGAGGCCACATCCATCGGGCTTTCGACCACGCACAACGTCGATCCATCACGCACGGTCGATGCACAGATGCGGCAGAACTCGGACTCGGTGAAGGTGCGGCAGGAGGCACACTGCCCAATCTGCTCGAGCGCCTCACCAAGTATCCGCGCGAGCTTGAGCCCACGATTACGATCGCGTTCCAGTAGCTGGAAGGCAATGCGCTGCGCCGATTTCGGGCCAACCCCCGGCTGGCATTGCAGGGCTTCTATCAATTGCTCCAACAGCGGCTTGGTGGACACGATTTCAGTTTCCGGCTAAGCCGAATTTCTCTTCAGGTCAATGCACGCGAGGCTCAGAAAGGCATCTTGAAACCCGGCGGCAAATTCAAACCCGCGGTCATACCGGCGAGCCTCTCCTTGCTCAGGGCCTCTACTTTGCGGGTCGCATCGTTCACCGCCGCGCAGATCAGATCTTCTAGCATGGTAATGTCATCGCCGATCAAAGCCGGGTCGACCTTTACGGCTTTGAGGTCACGATTGCCAAGCATGACGACCTTAACCATGCCACCCCCGGATTCGCCGTTAATCTCCATTGCCGCGAGTTCGGCCTGCGCGCGCTCCATCTCCTCCTGCATGCGCTGGGCCTGTTGCATGATGTCGCCTAGTGTACTTTTCATGATAATCACTCAATCCTGTCGTCTAAAACCTGTTGCTTCTACTTCGGCTCAACACTTTCGATCGTCGCGCCGAATTGATCCTGTAAGGATCGAATCGTCGGATCAGCCTCGATATTGCGTCGCATGTCGCGTTGTTGTTTGGCCTCGGTCTCGCTCACCCGTCTCGAAGGGGTATCGAGTTCCTGCTGCCCTTCAACCATCAGCCGGATCCTGACGTCGAGGCCGAGCTGCTGTTTGAGCGCGGTCTCGAGTCCCTCGACCAAACGATCGACGCGCAGGTTTTCATGCCGCGGCGCAAGCAATAGGTCCACGAACCTCCCATCGTAGGCCCTGAGTGCGGTGTTGCGCGCGAGTTCACGCACGAGGCCCTGCAATTCCAAGCGGGCGACCATCGCGTTCCAATCGAGATCGCCGCCTTGCGGTTGCGCCGGTGATGGCGTCGCGACCGTGGCTGCATCGAGGACGGTTTCGACATCGCCCACTGGCTCTAGCGGCTTCTCGGCGGCTGGTGCCGGCGGCACAACGGGCGGGGGCTGGGTACGAACCGGCACTACCGCCGGGGCCTGCCGAGCGCCAACCGCGGTGCGGTCCGGCTTCGCGCCGGTTGCAAGGGTCTTGCCATCCGCGGGCCGAAAAGCCAGCATGCGTAACAGTACCATCTCGAACCCCGATTGCGGATCCGGCGCCAGGGACAAGTCGCGCCGACCGATGAGTCCGATCTGATAAAACAGTTGGCAATCTTCCGGCGACAAGCGCTGAGCGAGCCCCACAACGTGGTCGCTTTCATCGAGTATCGACGCTTCATCACCGAGCGACTGCCATATTGCGATGCGGCACAATAGGGACAG
>DAOWDI010000277.1 GCA_030639105.1 Gammaproteobacteria bacterium
ATATCACCGTGGCCGCCTTCGTCCATCAATCTCGAAGAACCTCGACTGTTCGACAACGACCCGCCGCGAACCTGCGGACCGCTCCAAAGTCCTTATAACCGTGACCCGTTTCAGCAGGAGGGCTCTTTCTTTCGGTCAACCACCCCGCCTATAAAAGCAGCCGCCTCAGCGCGTAGGTTAGGAGTTGATACGAATTTGAGCGAGCGCTAAAAGTTGATGCCGGTATAGGCCCCTATGGCCCAACGATTCAGATTGGCATCGGGGATGTCCGGCCCCCAATAGTATCGGGCATCGAAACCGAGGCTGATCCGATCGTTAAACAAGAGATATTCTGCCCCCAGCCCACTGAATCCGCCGGGACTAATATTGGTGATGGATTGGTCTACCGGGGTATTGACGTTAAAGGTCAGGCCTGCTGGGATGATCCACGGTCTGAGTTTGGCGAGCACCGGCCAGCGCGCGCCTAAATGATCGAAGCGGTATTTAGGGGCCACGCCTACGGTGAAGACGTTTTCAATGCCGGTACCTACCGCGAGCTGTAGATCGTTGGCTGGGATACAGCCTGCATTGGTGTCGAAGCAAAGCGTCGAGCCCACATCCGAGCCGTCCGGGGCCACGGCTTGGGCGACACCCGTGATCTCCTGCGATTGAAAATACTCCACGTAAATCTCTCCAAGCACAGTGCCGCTATAGGCCCGCGTATGATCGAAGAGCGTAAACAGGGGAAGATCAAGCCCCCCCGCGATATGCCAACCCTCTTGGTCCTCCGGGTCGTCCTGAATAGTCAGCAACGAATCTCGTCGCGGGTTATCGTAACGGGAGTAGCCCCCCTTGAACCAAACCTGCCCGCCGAGAAAGTGATGAGGTTTCTCGGTCAGGCTTGTCTGCCAGGCGCCCCCCCTGCCCAAGGCATCCACTTCCTGCTCTAGGGTCGCTACCCTTTCTTCTTTAACCGCCGGCTCGGTCTGTGCTTGGAGGACGCGTGCTTCCAGTGCATCCAACCCCTGCTGTAATCGGAGGATTTCATTATTCTTGGCCTGCAGTTCATCACGCAACGCCCGCATTTCCCGCCGTATTTGATCTAGATCGTTTCCCGTATCAAGCTCATAGGCACTGCTTAAAATGGGGAATACTGCAATGATCAGACTCAATAGCAGAAACGCCATTCCGCTAGCCATCGATAGGCTGATATTATCGCTTGCCTTGATGTTGATTTTCATGGCCAACGATCCTCCCTGCTAATATAGCGTAAAGTCATCAGTATACCGCACTCGCTCCAGAATCATACTGCTATTAAATACTTATAAGAACAATATCTTATCTATAATTATAAGTAAATATTCGTCCAACCCACTTTTACAGCCATACCCAGAAAATAGTACGGAACACATCGTACATAACCCCCGCCGACCGGTGAGAAACACGCGCTGAACCCTCCAAGATGAATACTGAGCCCGTTGCGGTAAGCCTTTTGGGCGTCAGCAAAACCTATCGTTCGGGGGGTGCCGAACAAGTCGTCCTGTCGGATGTCGACCTGACTATCGGTCGTGGGCAGTTCGTCGTTATCCTCGGACGCAGCGGCTCGGGGAAATCGACGCTACTGAACCTCCTCGGCGCAATGGACCGACCGACCGCGGGCCGCATCAGCGTCAATGGCACCGATATCGGTGCGCTGCGGGAACGCGAGCGGACGAAGTTTAGGCGCGTATCTCTCGGCTTTATATTCCAAGCCTATAATCTGGTGCCCACTTTGAGCGTCCTCGAAAATGTGCAGCTGCCGCTTGCGTTGAATCGCATCGACGATGACGCATCGGCGCTGCGGTTGCTCGAAGAACTGGCGCTTGGTGATAAAGCCGAAGCTTGGCCCGAAGACCTCTCCGGCGGAGAACAGCAGCGTGCGGCCATCGCGCGCGCGCTCGTACACCGACCAGAGTTGATACTCGCGGATGAACCGACCGGCAATCTCGATGTCGATACCGGCCGCGGTATCATTCGTCTGCTCGACGATCTGGTACGGCGCAATGGACAGACCCTCATCATGGTGACCCACAGCCAGGAGGTCATTGGGTATGCCGACCGCGTACTGACCATCAGCGATCGCAAACTCTTCGACGTGTAGTCACCCGATGTCGATCCTTGTCTTCAAATCGTTTTTGAGACACTTGACGAAGCATCCGTGGCAGTTGGGACTTGCGCTGCTGGGGATCATGGTCGGCGTCGCGGTGATTGTGGCAATCCGCCTGACTCAAGCCAGTGCCTTCGATGCCTTCGATGCCGCTACACGGACGACATTCGGGCAGGCCACTCACCGCATCGTTGGACAGCACGGCTGGGTCGGCAACGACGCACTCCGATGGTTGGCGCTGACGTTCCCGGAGGTCCGCATGACCCCGGTAGTGCACCGGTCGATGACGTTGCCCGAGCATGCGAACCGGAGCGTCGAATTACTTGGGGTCGAACCGATCTCGCGCGCTGAGGTGGCACCTCCCGGACGGCGTGAACGTCTGTTGTTTGACCCCGCCGAACTCATTGCAGAGCCGGCATCGGCGGTGATCAACGAGGTAACCGCGAGTGATCTGGATGTGCGCGTCGGCTTACACATCACGGTGCGCTCGGGCGCCGCATCCGCGTCGCTGAGAGTTATCGACGTGCTCCCGCCAGCGCACACCGCCGGTGGGATCATCAACGACGTCATCGTCGTCGATATCGCTACGGCACAGGAGATCCTCGGATTCTACGATGGCGTCAGCCATGTCAATCTACGCCTCGACAACCCCAAGGTGGTACGTAAACTGAACAATGCGATCGTCGCGCGCTTGGCCTTGGCGAACCTGGAACTTATTGATCTGGCCACCGAATCGCAGAGCGTCAAACGCATGAGCGCCGCGTTTTACTCAAACCTGACGGCATTGAGCTTAATGGCGCTGCTGGTGGGGATGTTTCTGATCTATAACACCGAAACCTTCCTGGTGATCCAGCGCCGCAAGATCTGTGGGCGCCTGCGCGCGCTCGGTGTCAGCCAATGGCAGATACTGGCGAGTATCCTCGTCGAGGCCGCGGCCATCGGGTTCCTTGGCAGCCTCGCTGGTGTTGCATTCGGCGTGCTGCTGGCAAATGGATTACTCGGGATCGTATCGACCACGATTAACGATCTATATTTCAAGGTCTCGATAAACACGCTTTCTATAGAACCCGTCACCCTTGCGGTGAGCCTGGCGATTGGGGTCGCGGCGACCCTTCTCGCCGCGCTGTTCCCCGCCTTGTACACAATGCGGTTGGAGCCGAACGTGGTCATCGGCCGATCAGTCCTGCGCCCCATGAGTATTGCCCGGATCTGCCTGGTCGCGACATCGGTGTTTGTGCTATGCAATGTCCTGG